>DATDLA010000274.1:0-2254 GCA_036519535.1 Methyloceanibacter sp. | reverse complement strand
CGCCACCACCTCGCCCGCCGGCACCGAGCGCGACGGCCCGCGCCCGTATGGAATGATGCAGAAGGTGCAGCGGTGGTCGCAGCCGTTCTGGATCTGCACATAGGCGCGGGCTTGGGCGCCGAAGCCCTCGATCAGATGGCCGGCGGTCTCCTTCACCGACATGATGTCGTTGACCTTGACCCGCTCGGTCTCTTCGAGACAAAGACCCTTGAAGGTCTGCGCTTCGGTCTTTTCCTGATTGCCGATGACGTGGTCCACCTCGGCCATGCCGGCGAAGCGCGCGGGATCGATCTGCGCGGCGCAGCCGGTGACCACGATCTTGGCGTCGGGGTTTTCCCGGCGCGCCTTGCGGATCGCCTGCCTTGCCTGGCGCACGCTTTCCTGGGTCACGGCGCAGGTGTTGACGATCACCGTGGCGCCAAGCCCGGCGTTGCCAGCATGCTTACGCATGACCTCGGACTCATAGGCGTTGAGCCTGCAGCCGAAGGTGATGATCTCGATACCCGACATTGGCGGCTTCTAACACGAAACGATCGATGAGGGCGACTCGATAGGCCTTAGCCTGAGGTCGCAGGCGCCGGCTGCAGCAGCTCAGGCGGGATGGTGCCTTGATAGTCAAGCGCGAAGGGCCCGGTCATCAGAATATGGTCGTCGGCATCGCGCCAGTCGATGACGAGGTCGCCGCCGGGCAGCGTCACTTTCATATGCCGGCCAGTGAGCCCCCGCCGCACCGCGGCGACGGCGGCGGCGCAAGCCGCGGTGCCGCACGCCTTGGTGAGCCCGGCACCGCGCTCCCAGGTGCGGAGCCGCAAGGAGTCAGGCCCGGTCACGTGGGCAAGCGAGATGTTGGCGCGCTCGGGAAACAGCGGATGATGCTCGAGCATCGGGCCAAAGCGGGCAAGGTCATGCGCCTCGATATTTTCGACAAAGAAGATGCAGTGGGGGTTGCCGACATTGACCATCGACGCCGCGCCGACACCCAAGTCGCCGCACTGCGGCAGCTCGACCGCTTGCGTGTCGTGGAACTTCTGGCTGAGCGGGATCTCGTTCCAATTGAAGCGTGGGGCTCCCATGTCGATGGTGACGCTGCCGTCTTTATTCACCGTCGCCGCCAAGAGCCCGCTCTCGGTCTCGATACTGACGTGAGGGCTGCCGCGCTCGGCGACGAGGAGCGCCGCCACGCAGCGCGCGGCATTGCCGCAAGCGCCGACCTCGCCGCCGTCGGCATTCCAGATGCGCATGAACACGTCGGCATAATCCGAAGGCTCGAGCGCGATCACCTGGTCGCAGCCGATGCCTCGGCTCCGGTCGGCGATGGCTGCAATCTGGGCGGCTTTAAGCGCAAGCGGATGGACCCGGGCATCGAGCACGACGAAGTCGTTGCCGAGTCCGTTCATCTTGCGGAAGGAGGTGCTGCCGGTCATGAGCTTTGCCGATGTCTCGTTCCGCCTTTATATGGCGTATGGCATGAAATTGAACTAGCTCGGCAGTGCATGAATTTCCAACCGAATGCAGGGGACTTTCAGCATTTGGGTAAGGCGGTGATGGTGAAGTTTCCCCTCGAGGACCCGGTCAACGCCCTCGTTCCGCATACTCTGACGGAGCCGCTGGCCGGAAGCGGCAAAGGGCCGCTCGCCGGCCGCAGCTTCATGGTCAAAGACCTTTTCGCCATCGCTGGCCGCAAGGTCTCGGTCGGCAACCCCGATTGGTACGAAGCGGCAAGTCCGGCGAAGGAAACGGCGCCGGCGCTTCTGCGCCTGCTCGATGCCGGTGCCACGCTCACCGGCCTCACCATTTGCGATGAGTTCTTCTACAGCGTGCTCGGCACCAATATTCATTACGGCACGCCGGTGAACACGGAAGCGCTGCGTCACGTCACCGGCGGCTCATCCTGCGGCTCGGCGGCGGCGGTCGCCGCTTCCATTTGCGATTTCGCCCTTGGCAGCGACACTGGCGGCTCGATCCGCGTGCCCGCCGCCTTTTGCGGCCTGTATGGGCTGCGCCCCACCCATGGCCGCATCGACATTGAAGGCGTGACGCCGATGGCGCCGAGCTACGACACCGTCGGCTTCCTCGCCCGCGACGCGAGGCTTTTCCGCGAGGTCGGCCGCGTGTTGCTCGATGGCTCTTCAGTCGATGCGCCTCTGCAACGCCTGATCATCGCCCAAGACATGGTTTCGCGCTCCGAGGCGAGCATCGACGAGGAGATCTGGAGGGTGCTTCACAGAATCGACCGCGCGCTGCCCGTGCCGGA
>DATDLA010000273.1:0-5403 GCA_036519535.1 Methyloceanibacter sp. | reverse complement strand
GAAGCTGCTCGGCCAGGCCGAGCGCACGGCCGACGCCTTCTCGGCCTTTGTCGAGGAGGGCCTGCGGCTCGACGACCATACCGTGGAGCGGCTGGCCGAGGCGCAAGGCCGGAAGAACCGGTCAAGCCGCATCGGCATCTGGGTCGGCGCCATCGCCCTTGCCGCCATCGCCATCGCGCTTCTGTTTTGATTGAGGCGCAGTAACTAAGTTTATTGTCATTGCCCGGCTTGACCGGGCAATCCAGTAACCACTGGCGGAGCGATATTGCTAAGATCGGTGACTACTGGATTCCCGCTTTCGCGGGAATGACACGGTGCAAGGACAAGAAGGTGCAAGGAAAGCGCATCCTGCTCATCGTCGGTGGCGGCATCGCCGCCTATAAGAGCCTCGACCTCGTCCGCCGCTTGAAGGAGCTGGGCGGCTCGGTGCGCGCCATTCTGACGAAGGGCGGCGCGGAGTTCGTCACGCCTCTGTCGCTTTCGGTGCTCTGCGACGAGAAGGTCTTCACCGATCTCTTCGATCTCAAGGACGAGGCCGAGATCGGGCACATCCGCCTGTCGCGCGAAGCCGACCTCATCGTGGTGGCGCCGGCGACCGCGGACCTTCTCGCCAAGATGGCCCATGGCTCGGCCGACGATCTCGCCACCGCCGTGCTGCTCGCCACCGACAAGAAGGTGCTGGTCGCCCCCGCCATGAACGTGCGCATGTGGCAGCATGCGGCCACCAAGCGTAACGTTGCGCGCTTGCGCGAGGACGGCATCGCCTTTGTCGGCCCCAATGAAGGGGAGATGGCCTGCGGCGAATACGGGCCTGGCCGCATGGCCGAGCCTGGCGAGATCATCGACGCCATCGAGACGCTGCTCGGCGCCAAGGCCGCGGGCCTATTGGCTGGGCGCCGCGTGCTGATCACCTCGGGCCCGACGCAAGAGCCGATCGATCCGGTGCGCTACATCGCCAACCGCTCGTCGGGCAAGCAGGGCCATGCTCTTGCCCGCGCCGCTGCCACGCTCGGCGCGGAGGTGACGCTGGTGAGCGGTCCCGTATCTCTTCCCGATCCTGAAGGCGTCCGCGTGGTCAAGGTCGAGACGGCGCACGAGATGATGGCTGCCACGCTTGAGGCGCTTCCCGCCGATATCGCCATTTGCGCCGCCGCCGTCGCCGATTGGCGCGCTGCCGACGAAGCGGCCCACAAGCTCAAGAAGCAGGGCCAAGGCGAGACGGTGCTGAAGCTTGCCCAGAACCCGGACATCCTCGCGACCATCGCCGGGCTTGGACAAAAGCGTCCGCGCCTCGTCATCGGCTTCGCCGCCGAAACCGAGAATCTGATTCCCAACGCCACCGCCAAGCGTCGCGCCAAGGGCGCCGATTGGATCGTGGCCAACGACGTGTGGCCTGGGAGTGGCGCCATGGGCGGCGACCAGACGCAAGTGCATCTGATCACGCCGGCCGGCGTCGAGGATTGGCCGCCTATGAGCAAGGACGAGACGGCGGCGAGGCTGCTTGCCCGCGCGAGCGAAGCCCTGCGGGCTCTGCGCTCGGCCGCTGAATGACGGGGGTCGTCGTCCGCCTGCTGCGCCTGCCGCATGGCGAAGGCCTGCCGCTTCCCACCTATCACTCCGAGCATGCCGCCGGTCTCGATGTGGTGGCCGGCGTTCCCGAGAATGCGCCGGTCGGATTAACGCCCGGCGCCCGCGCGCTCATCCCCACCGGCTTCGCGCTCGAGCTGCCTCCGGGCTTCGAAGCCCAGCTTCGCCCCCGTTCGGGGCTCGCGCTGAAATCGGGTGTGACGATCCTCAACAGCCCTGGCACCATCGACGCCGACTATCGCGGCGAGGTCAAGGTTCTGCTGGTCAATCTCGGCGCCGAGCCTTTCGTTGTCCGCCGCGGGATGCGCATCGCCCAGCTCGTGGTCGCCCGCGTCGAGCATGCGCGCATCGAGCCTGTCACCGAGCTCGGCGGCACGCCGCGAGGGCAGGGCGGCTTCGGCTCTACGGGTTAATCCGCCCAGCGCGTCATGCCCGGACTTGATCCGGGCATCCATGCCGTACCCCTTCAGCGAGCCGAAGCGTCAGTGGAATGGATTGCCGGGTCAAGCCCGGCAATGACGAAAGGGGAGGGATGTCCTACATTGCCTAGCATCATGCTCACCCCTGACGAGATCGAGCGCTACAAGCGCCAGCTGGTGCTGAAGGAGATCGGCGGCGAAGGACAGCAGCGCCTGAAAGAGGCGAAAGTGCTGGTGGTCGGCGCCGGCGGCCTCGGCTCGCCGCTTCTCCTCTATCTTGCCGCTGCCGGCGTCGGCCGCATCGGCATCATCGACGACGACCGCGTGAGCCTCGACAATCTGCAGCGCCAGGTCATCCACGACACGGCTAGCGTCGGCGTCTACAAGACGCGAAGCGCGGCGAAGAGCATCGAGCGCTTGAACCCACAGGTTGAAACCCGCCTCTATTCGACGCGGCTCCAGCCGGAGAACGCCATCGAGATCATCTCCAACTACGACATCGTCGCCGATGGCTCCGACAATTTCGCCACGCGCTATCTCGTCAACGACGCCTGCTATTTCGCCAAGCGCCCTTTGGTGTTCGCGGCAGTGGGGCCCTTCGACGGCCACCTCACCACCATCCGCGCCTTCGAGCCCGACGAAGCGGGAAATCCCAAGCCGAACTATCGCTGCCTGTTTCCCGAGGCGCCGCCGCCCGGGACCGTCGCGCCCTGCTCTGAGGCCGGCATCCTCGGCGCCGTTGCAGGCATGATGGGCACCTTGCAGGCTGTGGAGGTGTTGAAGGAGCTTCTTTCGATCGGCGAGAGTCTGACCGGGCGCTTGCTTCTCTATGACGCGCTCCAGGCGCGGTTCAGCACGCTGACTTATGCTTGGGACCCCGACAACAAGCTGAATGGCCGCAGCCCCCGCTTCCACGACCTGTCGCATCACCGCGAGATGGCGCATGCAAATGGGTAGTTCATTCAGCGTCATCCCGGCGAAAGCCGGGATCCAGTTTTTTGTATGCGCTTCGCGCGCTGGATTCCGGCTTGCGCCGGAATGACGAAATCGGGGGCGCTGGATTTGAAAGCATGCCGACTGAAACCGCCACCACAGGGTGCTGCATCGCCGGAGGAGGGCCCGCCGGCCTGATGCTGGGCTATCTGCTCGCCCGCGCCGGCGTGGAGGTGACGGTGCTCGAGAAGCACGCCGATTTCCTGCGCGACTTCCGCGGCGACACGATCCATCCCTCCACGCTCGAGATCATGTACGAGCTCGGCCTGCTCGAAGAGTTCCTCAAACGGCCGCATCAGGAGCTGCGCGAGCTCGCCGGCCAAATCGGCGAGGACCGCGTGGTGCTTGCCGACTTCTCGCATCTCCCGACGCGCTGCCACTTCATCGCCTTCATGCCGCAATGGGAGTTTCTCGATTTTCTCGCCGATGAGGCGAGGGCCTATCCAACCTTCAGCCTGCGCATGCAGGCCGAGGTCACCGATCTGGTGGAAGACGGCGACAACGTGGTGGGCGTGCGGGCGAAGGTGCCTGAGGGGACGCTCGACGTGCAGGCCGATCTCGTGGTCGGCGCCGACGGGCGCCACTCGGCGGTGCGCGACCTTGCCGGCCTCGAGGTCGAGGACCTCGGCGCGCCCATGGATGCGCTGTGGTTGCGCCTCTCCAAGCACCCGGAGGACGGAAGCGTTGTCCTCGGACGCATCCAAGCCGGACACCTGTTCGTCATGCTCGACCGCGGCGATTATTGGCAATGCGCCTTCGTCATCCCCAAAGGCGGGTTCGCCGAGCTTCGCCGCCGGGGTCTCCCAGCCTTCCGCGAGGAAATCGTGAAGCTCAATCCCGATCTCGCCAATCGAGTGCAGGAGCTCAAATCGTGGGACGATGTGAAGCTCTTGACCGTACGCGTCGACCGGCTGAAGCGCTGGTACAGACCCGGCGTGCTGTGCATCGGCGACGCGGCGCACGCCATGTCTCCGGTCGGCGGCGTCGGCATCAATCTCGCCATTCAGGACGCGGTCGCCGCCGCCAATATTCTCGCGGTGCCGCTGAGGAAAGGGCCTGTCCCGGTCGAGCTCCTGGCCAAGGTGCAGCGGCGGCGGGAATGGCCGACGCGCATGATGCAGGCAGTGCAGATCTTCGTTCAGACCCGCATCATCAGCAACGTTCTCGCCATGCAGTCGCAGCCGCGCGCGCCGTTTGCGGTGAAGTTGCTCAATCAATATCCGTGGCTCCGCCGCCTGCCGGCGCGGCTTATCGGCATGGGCTTCCGCCCGGAGCACGTGCAGAGCCCTGCACTCGCGACGACCCCAGCGCGTCATGCCCGGACTTGATCCGGGCATCCATGCCGTCACGCCTCAAGGGGTGAAAGCGTCAGTGGAATGGATTGCCGGGTCAAGCCCGGCAATGACGGGACGAGGCTTAATAGCCGCCACCACCCCCGCCGTAACCGCCGGCGCCATAACCGCCGCCGCCATAGTCGTCGTGCGGAGGTGGAGCGGCGTGTTGCTCTGGCGCCGGGGCCGGGCCGACGCAGACGACCTCAGCCTTGCCCTTGATCAGCTCAAGGACTTCCGGCGTCGGCGCAAGCTTGCCCACATCGACCTTGGCGAAGTGACCGAAAGCGGCGAGCGCCTCGCGCGACCGGCCGCCCCAGTCGCCGTCGATGGCGCCGGGATCGCAGCCGACACGCTTCAGCTCCGTCTGCACCGCGAAGACCACCTCCTCAGGCTTGAGCCCGGGAGGGGGAGGCGGCGGCGGGGCAGGAACGGCTGCTTCCGCCGGAGGCTTCGGCGCTTCCGGTGCCGGCTCTGGCGGAGGCGCGGTTTCGGCCTTTGCGGGGGCGGGTGCCGCTTCGGCGGGGGCCGCGGGTGCAGGCGCTGCAGGTGCCGGCTCTGAAGCTGCTCCCTCCTTTGGCGCCTCGGCCGCCGGCGCGTCCTTTCCCTCGGTGACGATCTGGCGCGTGGTCGTGCCGGTGTCCTCGGCGGTCTTGTCGGCTGCGTCGGAAGCCGCGGCACCTGGCTTCAACTCGATATTGCGCGGCAGGTCGTCATCCGCGGCGATGGCCGGAAGGCTGAAGGCGATGATTGCGATGCTGGCAAAGGCAGTGGTCCATCGGGACATGGGGCGTCTCCTCTGGCTCGGCACTGTTGCCAGGATATCAGATAATCAGAAGTCAGAGATCAGAAATCAGTGATCAGAAATCGGTGATCTTCTGATTTCTGACGTCTGATTTCTGTCCCCAGCTCAGAACATCGCGGGATGGACGCGGTCGGGCGGCGCGTGGCCGTCGAGGAAGGTCTTGATGTTGATGATGACCTTCTCGCCCATGTCGATGCGGCCTTCCAGCGTCGCCGACCCCATATGGGGCAGCACCACGACCTTGTCGCTTTTCAGCAATTTCGGGTTC
>DATDLA010000272.1:0-2095 GCA_036519535.1 Methyloceanibacter sp. | reverse complement strand
GGCCACTTCGCCGTGGCCAATGTCGAGCCCAAGCGCAAGCTCGCCGAGTTCCGGGTGAGCCCGGAGAACGTGATCGAGGTCGGCGCCGAGATCACCGCCGACCATTTCGTCGAGGGCCAGTTCGTCGACGTGTCCGGCACGACCATTGGCAAGGGCTTTGCCGGCGCCATGAAGCGTCACGGCTTCGGCGGCTTGCGCGCCAGCCACGGCGTGTCGGTGAGCCATCGCAGCCACGGCTCGACCGGCCAGCGCCAGGACCCCGGCAAGGTGTTCAAGGGCAAGAAGATGGCGGGCCACATGGGCGACGTGAACGTCACCACGCAGAATTTGCGCGTGGTGAAGACCGACCCCGAGCGCGGTCTGATCATGATCCGCGGCGCGGTGCCGGGGGCCAAGGGCGGCTGGGTGCTGTTGCGCGATGCGGTGAAGCGGGCCTTGCCGGAGGCCGCGCCGAAGCCTGGCGCTTTTCGCAAAGGTTCCGGCGGGGCAGCGAACGGATCGGCGAAGTCAGAGGCGCAAGCAGAGCCGGCACAAGCCGAGGCGGGGAGCGAACGGTAATGCAGGCCGACGTCACCACGCTCGACGCCAAGAAGGCGGGAACGGTTGAGCTGCCGGACGATGTGTTCGGGCTCGAGCCGCGCCCGGACATCCTTCACCGCATGGTGCGTTACCAGCTCGCCAAGCGGCGCGCCGGCACGCGTTCGGTGCAGGACCGCTCCGAGGTTAACTACACCGGCGCCAAGCTCTACCGGCAGAAGGGCACCGGCCGGGCCCGCCACGGCAGCCGCCGGGCGCCGCTGTTCAAAGGCGGTGGCAAGGCCTTCGGCCCGAAGCCCCGCAGCCACGCCATCGAGCTGCCGAAAAAGGTGCGCGCGCTCGCGCTGAAGCACGCGCTGTCCGCGAAGGCCAAGTCGGACACGCTCGTGGTGATCGACAAATGCGAGCTGAAAGAGGCCAAGACCAAGGAGCTGAAAGTCCGCTTCTCAAAGCTCGGGCTTGGCTCGGTGCTGATCATCGACGGCGCCGCGGTGCAGGACGCCTTCGCTAAGGCTGCCCGCAACCTGCCAGGGGTCGACGTGCTCCCGGTCGCCGGCATCAATGTCTACGACATCCTCAACCACGACAAGCTGGTCCTCACCAAGGCGGCCGTGGAAGCGCTGGAGGCGCGATTCAAATGAGTGCGCTTTCCGCCTACGACGTCATCCTCGCGCCGGTGATTACCGAGAAATCCAGCATGGCTTCCGAATCGAACCAGGTGGTGTTCAAGGTGCGCCGCGACGCGACCAAGCCCGAGATCAAGGCGGCCGTCGAGCAGCTGTTCAAGGTCAAGGTGCTGTCCGTCAACACCATCCTGCGCAAGGGCAAGACCAAGACGTTTCGTGGCGTCAGAGGCAAGCAGCAGGACGTCAAGAAAGCGATCGTCAAGCTCGCCGAAGGCGACAAGATCGACGTGACCACGAGGATCTAGCGCGCCATGGCCCTCAAAACCTTCAAGCCAACCACGCCGAGCCAGCGTCAGCTCGTGCTCATCGACCGCAGCCATCTGTGGAAGGGCAAGCCCGTCAAGGCGCTGACCGAAGGCCTCACCAAGTCGGGCGGCCGCAACAATCAGGGCCGCGTGTCCATGTGGCATCGCGGCGGCGGCCACAAGCGCAGCTACCGCATGGTCGATTTCAAGCGCGGCAAGCTCGGCATGCCGGCGACCGTGGAGCGGCTCGAATTCGATCCGAACCGCACCGCGTTCATTGCGCTGATCCGTTATGAGGACGGCGAGCTCGCCTACATCCTCGCGCCGCAGCGGCTTGCGGCCGGCGACACGGTGATTGCCGATGCCCGCGTCGACGTGAAGCCCGGCAACGCCATGCCGCTCGCCAACATGCCGATCGGCACCATCGTCCACAATGTGGAGATGAAGGTCGGCAAGGGCGGCCAGATCGCGCGCGCCGCCGGCACCTATGTGCAGCTCGTCGGCCGCGATGCGGGCTACGCCATCCTCAGGCTCAATTCCGGCGAGACGCGCATGGTGCCGGCCGCCTGCATGGCGACCGTTGGCGCCGTGTCAAACCCGGACAACTCCAACGTCTCGATCGGCAAG
>DATDLA010000271.1:0-2211 GCA_036519535.1 Methyloceanibacter sp. | reverse complement strand
AAGGCGCGGCACACCGGCAGGGTGCCGGAGCTTGGCCCTGACGCCAAAAGCCAGGTCACGCTCGCTTATGAGGACGGCAAGCCGGTGCGCGCCGACTCGATCGTGGTATCGACCCAGCACGGCGAAGACGTGAGCCAAGAGCGGGTTCAGGAGATCGTGCGCGGCTTCGTCGACGAGGTGATGCCGCAAGGCTGGGTCGGCCGCGACACTAAATTCTACGTGAATCCCACCGGCCGTTTCGTCATTGGCGGCCCCGACGGCGACGCCGGACTGACCGGACGCAAGATCATCGTCGACACCTATGGCGGGGCAGCACCTCATGGCGGCGGCGCCTTCTCAGGCAAGGACCCCACCAAGGTCGACCGCTCGGCGGCTTATGCCGCGCGTTATCTCGCCAAGAACGTGGTGGCGGCGGGGCTTTGCGACCGCTGCACGCTGCAAGTCTGCTACGCCATCGGCGTGTCTGAGCCGCTTTCGCTCTATGTCGATCTGCACGGAACTGGCAAGATCCGTGAATCCGAGCTTGAGCAGGCGCTGAGGCGCGTCATGGATTTGAGCCCGCGCGGCATCAGGGAGCATCTCGGCTTGGGGCGCCCGATCTATGAGCGCACCGCGGCCTACGGTCATTTCGGGCGGCAGCCGGACAATGACGGCGGATTTTCCTGGGAGCGCCTCGACCTGATCGAGCCGATCCGCGCCGAGCTTTCTTAGATAACCTTGAGCCGGCTGGTCCTCACCCTTCGAGACGGGCCTTCGGCCCTCCTCAGGGTGAGGGTAACCTCCCCATGCTGAGGAGCGCCGCGAAACAGCGCGTCTCGAAGCATGAGGCGCTACAGGTGAGCGAACCAAAACACCTCAGGTCCTATGGCCGGCGGAAGGCGAGGCCCTTGAGCGAGCGGAAAGACCGCCTGCTCAACGAGCTGCTCCCCACTTTGCGCCTTCCGCTACGGGAGCCGGCCCCCTCCCCGCTTGCGAGCCTGTTCGCGCAAGCGGTCGACCAAGTGTGGCTCGAGATCGGCTTCGGCTCAGGCGAGCATCTTGTCTGGCAGGCCGAGCATCATCCGCACGCCGGCTTCATCGGCTGCGAGCCCTTCATCAACGGCGTGGCGAGCCTGCTCGGCAAGATCGAGACTTTAGCCCTCAACACCGTCCGCATCCACGACGGCGATGCCCGCGACATGCTCGCTTGGCTGCCCAACAACGCAATCGGCCGCATCTTCGTGCTGTTCCCGGATCCCTGGCCGAAGAAGCGGCACCAGAAGCGGAGGCTCGTTTCGCCAGAGGCCGTCGCCGACTTCGCCAGGGCGCTCCGACAAGGCGGGGAGCTCAGATTTGCGAGCGACAATGCCGACTATGCCGGTGAGGCTCTCCTAACCATCCTTGCATCCAAGGCTTTCGCCTGGACGGCGGAGCGGCCCAAGGATTGGCGGGTACGGCCTCTCGACTGGCCTGAGACCCGCTACGAACAGAAGGCCTTGAGCGCGGGCCGCAAACCGGCCTATCTCAGCTTCCGTCGCCTCTGACTTTGGGAAGGAAACAAATGCGCGCGCTTCCGCTCCTGCTGTTGCTGCTCGCCTCTCCCGCGCTTGCCCTCGATCAGGGCCAGATCCGGAGTGCCTGCTATACCGATTGCGAGAAGGAGACGGGCTCCAATCCAGACTACAAGGCCTGCCTTGCCCGCGCCGCCGACACGGCGGACGCGCTCCTCAATCAGGAATTCACCGCGCTGCAGGAAGCGGTCAAAGCCGCCGCCGCCGACATGGACGTGAGGCCCGAAGCCCAGCTCGACATGCTGAAGGGCGCGCAGCGCAAATGGATCGGATTCCGCGACGATGTTTGCAATTTCGAGGACAGCCTTGCCTTCGGCGCCACTGCCACCGGAGGCTATCTCTCCTCCTGCATCTGCGCCCTAAGCTATGAGCGGATCAACGATTTCGACCGCATACGCCACGCCATCCTCGGCCGCTGACTCAACAATGCGCGTCTTCCGGCGGAAGCCGGAATCCAGCCGCGCGGCACGCGCGAAATAAAACTCGACCCCGGCTTGCGCCGGGGTGACGAGCCCTTGGGGAGCCGAACTAGCCTTGAATCGTCGAGAAAAGCTCGTATATTACCCCCGAACTCATGATTGGTTTGATCAGGAGTGGGCCGTTCGCCCGCTCCTTTTTGTTAGGCGCCCCGCTTGCTCATTTCGTTCGCGGGAGTCATGGC
>DATDLA010000270.1:0-4440 GCA_036519535.1 Methyloceanibacter sp. | reverse complement strand
GCGACCACGCGCTCGCCCTCGGCGGTGTCGAACACGATCACGCCTTGCGTCGAGCGGCCCATGACGCTGATGCCTTCCACCGGGATGCGGATCAGCTGGCCGCGGTCGGTGACGAGCATGATCTGGTCGCCCTCCTCGACCGGGAAGGAGCCGATCAGCTTGCCGTTCCGCTGGTTGACGGTCATGGCGATGATGCCTTTGCCGCCGCGTCCGGAGATGCGGTACTCGTAGGCCGACGTGCGCTTGCCGTAGCCGTTTTCCGACACGGTGAGCACGAACTCCTCATGCGCGCTGAGCTCGGCGTAGCGCTCCGGGCTGATCACCACCTCCTGGCCGTTGCCTTCGCTCTCCACGTCCTGCTCCTGCTCGGTGCCGCCCCGGCGCATCATGTTCGCCTGGCGCACATAGGCCACACGCTCGGCGGGCAGGGCCGCGATATGGGCGAGGATGGCCATCGAAATCACCTCGTCCTTGCCTTCGAGCTTGATGCCGCGCACGCCGGCCGACTCGCGGCCCTTGAACACGCGCACGTCGGTTACGGGGAAGCGGATCGCCTGTCCTTCCGCCGTGGTCAGCAGCACGTCCTTGTTCTCGTCGCTCACCGCAACGCCGATGATGCGGTCGCGCTCCTCGAGCTTCATGGCGATCTTGCCGTTCTGCCTAACCTCGACGAAGTCGGAGAGCTTGTTGCGCCGGACGGTGCCACCATTGGTGGCGAACATCACGTCGAGCTTGCCCCAGCTTCCCTCGTCCTCGGGGAGCGGCAGGATGGTGGTGATGTTCTCGTCCTTTGCGAGCGGCAACAGATTGATCAGCGCCTTGCCGCGCGCCTGAGGCGCGGCGATGGGCAGGCGCCACACCTTCATCTTGTAGGCCATGCCGCGTGAGGAGAAGAACAGCACCGGCGTGTGGGTGTTGGCGATGAAGATGCGGGTGACGAAATCCTCCTCGCGCGTGGCCATGCCGGCGCGGCCTTTGCCGCCGCGGCGCTGGGCGCGATAGCTCGAGAGCGGCACGCGCTTGATGTAGCCCTTGTGGCTGACGGTGACGACCATGTCCTCGCGCTGGATCAGGTCCTCGTCCTCGACCTCGGCCTCCATTTCGAGGATCTCGGTTCGCCGTGGCGTGCCGAACTGAGCCTTGATGGCGTTGAGCTCGTCCTTGACGATGGCGATGATGCGCGCCCGCGAGCGCAGGATGGCGAGATAGTCGGTGATCTCGCCGCCGAGCTTCGCCAGCTCATCGCCGATCTCGTCGCGGCCGAGCGCGGTGAGCCGCTGCAGGCGGAGATCGAGAATGGCGCGGGCCTGATCCTCGGAGAGGCGATAAGTCCCTTGGGCCGAGACCTTGTGACGCGGGTCGGCGACGAGCTCGACCAGGGGCACCACGTCCTTTGCCGGCCAATCCTTGGCCATCAATTGCTCGCGCGCAGCGGCGGGGTCGGGCGCCTTGCGGATCAGCGCGATCACCTCGTCGATATTGGCGACGGCAATGGCGAGGCCGACCAGCACATGGGCGCGATCGCGCGCCTTGCGCAGCAGGAACTTGGTGCGCTTGCCGACCACCTCCTCGCGGAAGTCTGTGAAGGCGCGGATCAGATCCTTGAGGTTGAGCTGTTCGGGGCGCCCGCCGATCAGCGCAACCATATTGGCGCCGAAGGTCGATTGCAGCGTCGAGAAGCGGTAGAGCTGGTTCAGCACCACATCTACCATGGCGTCGCGCTTCAGCTCGATGACCACGCGCATGCCGTCGCGGCTCGACTCGTCGCGAATGTCGGAGATGCCCTCGATCTTCTTCTCGCGCACGAGCTCGGCGATCCTCTCCACCATCGTCGCCTTGTTCACCTGATAGGGAATTTCGGTGATGACCAGCGCCTCGCGCTCTTTGCGCAACAGCTCGGTGGTGACGCGGCCGCGCATCAGGATCGAGCCGCGGCCCTTGTGATAGGCGGCGCGGATGCCGGCCTTGCCGAGGATAAGGCCGCCGGTGGGGAAGTCTGGGCCGGGCACGATCTCCGACAGCTCGGCCACGCCGAGCGCCGGATTGTCGAGATAGGCGATGCAGGCGTCGATCACCTCGCCAAGATTGTGCGGCGGAATGTTGGTGGCCATGCCGACGGCGATGCCGCCGGCGCCATTGACCAGCAAATTGGGGAACTTGGCCGGCAGCACCACCGGCTCCTGCTCGCGGCCGTCGTAGTTGGCCTGGAAGTCGACCGTCTCGTTCTCGAGATCGTCGAGCAGCGTCATGGCGGGGCGGGCGAGCCTCACCTCGGTGTAGCGCTCGGCCGCGGGCGGATCGCCGTCGACCGAGCCGAAATTGCCCTGCCCGTCGATCAGCGGCACGCGCATGGAGAAATCCTGCGCCATGCGCACCAGCGCGTCGTAGATCGCCTGGTTGCCGTGAGGGTGATACTTACCCATGGTGTCGCCGGTGACGCGCGCCGATTTATTGTAGGCGCGGTCGGGCGTGTAGTTGTTCTCGTGCATCGAATAGAGGATGCGGCGATGCACGGGCTTCAGCCCGTCGCGCACGTCGGGCAGCGCGCGGGCCACGATCACGCTCATGGCGTAATCGAGATACGACCGCTTCATCTCGTCGATGATCGAGATCGGCCGAATGTCGGACGGAGGGCTTGGCGCGCCCGATCCGGGGGGTTGATCGTTGTCGGCCAAGGCCGGGAGTGTTCCGTTGAAGTGTGGTTGGCGAAAAGATCAGTCGTGGCCGCTTGCGCATGCGCACGGCCTTCCGAGCACCGGAGAATCGTACGGAGAAGGCACTTTTCTATAGCTGATTTACAGGCCGCATTGCAACCGCCGCAGGGCGCAGTAACGACGCGGCCAAGCGGTATATTTTGTCAATATAATCAATATGTTATACAGACCACGCGCAGCGCGTTACCGGCCCAACACACCGGCCTTCGTTCAGTATACTGACGAGTGACATTTGCGAGCCGGTGCAGGAACGATTGCACCATGCGGACGTTGTTGAGACAGGGGGCGAGGGTCATGTCGATTCTCGTCCGCTTCATTTTAAGCGACACAAACGGACACAAGGAGAGCATCATGAACCGCTTCCTCGCAACGACGGCCGTTGCCCTCATGTTGGCCGCGGCCCCGGCGCTGGCCCAGACTCCGGCATCGCCCGGCTCGCCGGCGCAAGACCCTGCAGCTCAAACTCCGATGCAGCCTGAGCCACCCTCGGCGATCCCGTCAGAGCCTGACATGAAGGCTCCCGACCAATCGTCGGAGGCTCCAACCCCGACCGCACCCGATCAGTCGTCGGAGGCTGCCAAGCCGATGGCGCCCGAACAGAGCGCGCAGCAGAGCGGGCAATTCCTCAGCGAACAGAAGACCGACGACATGCTTGCCAGCTCGATCATCGGCAAGCCTGCGGTGAACAGCCAGGATGAGACCATCGGCGACGTCAACGATCTCGTGACCGACCGTAGCGGCAAGATCGTAGCCGCGTTGATCGGCGTCGGCGGCTTCCTCGGCATCGGCGAAAAGGACGTCGCCGTGCGCTTCGAGGACCTCAAGCTAAACCGCGACGAGAACGACAACGTGAAGGTCACGCTGAACATCAGCAAGGAGGCGCTCGCGCAGGCGCCCGACTACAAGCTGCTCGGCGAGCAGCCGGTTGTGGAAGGCTCGGCCAAGACCGATCGCGAGGACAACACCAAGACCTATTAGAACCTCGCGGCTCTAGTGGGGAAGCCCGGTGGCCGAAAGGTCGCCGGGCTTCGTTATTTCTTAGAACGGGATCTCGTCGTCAAGCTCCTTGTCGAAGGAGCGGCCGCCACCGCCGCCGAGCGGGCCTGAGCGTCCGAAATCGCCGGCCGAGGCGCCTGCCGGCTCGCGATCTCCGCCGCCTGCCCCCTGCCGGCCGTCGAGCATGGTCAGCTCGCCGCGAAACTGCTGCAGCACCACCTCGGTCGAATAGCGGTCCTGGCCTGATTGATCCTGCCATTTCCGCGTTTGCAGCTGACCCTCGAGATAAACCTTCGAACCCTTCTTCAGATATTGCTCGGCGATTTTCGCCAGGTTCTCGTTGAAGATCACGACGCGGTGCCACTCGGTGCGCTCCTTGCGCTCGCCGGTCGCCTTGTCGCGCCAGCTTTCGCTGGTGGCCACGCGCAAATTGACGATGGGGCGGCCGTCTTGCGTGTGACGAACCTCCGGATCGGCCCCGAGGTTGCCCACCAAGATGACTTTGTTGACTGATCCCGCCATATGGCGACCTCCGCTGTTGCGCGCACCTGTTAACCGTCACCGAACTCTACTGCCTGCCGGGCGCCTCTCGCTAGAAAAGGTGGCGCCGCTCCACAATAAGCCGCCCCCGGGGGGTTTGTACACGTTTTGTTCTACTCTTCCACAGGGGGGTGCCTTGAGAATTGTGCAGGTGCGAACTATGCCTTAGAGAGAACGGCGCTCGGCCTCG
>DATDLA010000269.1:0-3946 GCA_036519535.1 Methyloceanibacter sp. | reverse complement strand
TGTCTCGCTAACCGGCTTTTCGTTCCCCGCCGTCTTGAAGCCGAGATTCTCGAGGAGCGGAATCTCCACCCCCTGCCGGCTCATGATCACCGATTGCTGGACCACCGACAAGAGATTGTTCCACGCCCAATAGATCACGAGCCCAGCCGGGAAGCCGGCAAGCAGGAAGGTGAAGAAGATCGGCATCCAGGCAAACACCTTGGCCTGCACCGGGTCCGGCGGCGCCGGATTGAGCTTCATCTGCGCCCACATGGTCACGCCCATGATGAGGGGCCAGGCGCCGAGCATGAGGAAATGGCCGATCACCGGCACGGTCGCCGGGTCGAAGGGCAGGAGCCCGAACAGGTTGAACACGCTCGTCGGATCGGGCGCCGACAGATCCTTGATCCAGCCGAAGAACGGCGCGTGGCGCATCTCGATGGTGACGAACAGCACCTTGTACAGGGCGAAGAACACCGGGATCTGCACGAGGATGGGCAGGCAGCCGGAGGCCGGGTTCACCTTCTCCTTCTTGTACAGGTCCATGATCGCCTGCTGCTGGCGCATGCGGTCGTCGCCGAAGCGCTCCTTGATCCGCACCATCTCCGGCTGCAGCTTCTTCATCTTGCTCATCGACACGTAGGATTTGTTGGCGAGCGGAAACAGCACGACCTTGATCACGAGCGTGACGATGAGGATGGCCAGGCCGAAATTGCCGACGAGCTTGTAGAAGAAGTCGAGCGCGTAAAACATCGGCTTGGTGAGGAAATAGAACCAGCCCCAATCGATCAGCAGGTCGAATTTGGGGATCACGTATTTGGCGGCGTAGCTGTCGACGAGATTGACCTCCTTGGCCCCGGCGAACGCGTAGCCCTTGGTCTCGGCCTTGCCTTCGGCGGGGACCGAGACCGCGCCCATCAGATAGTCGCTCTGAAAATGCTCGGCGCCGGCGGCGCCCGGCGTCCCCGCCAAGTGCGCCTCGAAATCCTTGCCCTGCTCAGGCACCACGACGGCGGCCCAATATTTGTCGGTGATGCCGAGCCAGCCGGACTTGGCCTTGAAGGGCGGCGGGTCGGCGACCGCTTTCTTGTAGGAGATCTCCTCGAGGCTTCCGTCGATGACGCCGATCAGCCCTTCGTGCAGAATGTAGAAGCTCTGGGTGAGCGGCACGCCGAGCCTGGACACGAGACCATAGGGGTAAAGCGTCACCGGCTCCGAACCGGCGTTGGCCACCGCGTCGGTCACCGTGAACATGAAATTGTCGTCGATGCCGATGGTACGGGTGAAGACGAGCCCCTTGCCGTTGTCATAGCTGAGCGTGACCGGGGTCGAGACCGTGAGCGGGCCGAGCGACTCCGCCTTCCACACCGTGTCGGGGCCCGGCACCGTCGTGTCCTTGCCGGTCTCGGCGACCCAGCCATGCTCCACATAATAGGGGTGCGGCGAGCCGGCCGGAGACAAGAGCACCACGTTCGGGCTGCTCGGGTCCACGGTCTCGCGGTACTTCTTGAGCACGACGTCGTCGATGCGCCCGCCCTTCAGATTGATCGACCCCTTGATGCTCGGCGTGTCGATGGCGACGCGCGGGCTCGCGGCAAGCGCTTGCTCGCGCGTTTCCGCGGCGGCTTGGGCGCCGCCAGGCTGGCCTGCCGTGCCGGCCGGGGCAGGGGCTCCGCCCTCGGAGCGCGGCTGCGGCGGGCCGGGCTCGGCCGGCTTCTGCGCCTGCTGTTGCTGTTGCTCTGCCGTCTGCTGCCCTGGCGGCTGCTGCGGCGGATGCTTGGGCACGAAGAAATATTGCCACCCGAACAGCACGCCGATGGACAAGACGATGGCGAGGATAAAATTGCGGTTGTTTTCGTCCATGTCGCTTTCGCTGTTGGCCGCGGGCTGGCGCGGTCAGAGTGGCAACGGCCTAAGGTCCTGTCTGAAGGCTTTCAGCGCTGTCTAGGGCCTCGGCGCCTGATGGACCTTGGTCAGCGCCCGCTCAAGGTCCTTGGTAATCTCGGTGAAGCGCCGTTGTACCGTGCCTGCCCTAGCGATCAAGACATAATCGTAGCCGGGGACGGCATGCCCCGGACCGACAATCCGCACGGCCTCCTTCAGCCGCCGCCGCGCCCGGTTGCGCAGGACTGCGCCCCCTAGGGCCTTGCTCGCGGTGAAGCCGAAGCGGGCGACGTCAGGCAGAGCGCCGGCCTTCTCGCCGCGCACACGGGCCTGCAGCACCAGGGAAGGCGCGGCGAAACGCGATCCTTCCCTCACGTGCAGAAACTCAGCGCGGGTCTCGAGGCGTCCGATTGCCGTCACCGTGGAGGCGGGGCTCTCGCGCTAGCGGCCGATCAAGCCGACAGGCGCTTGCGCCCCTTGGCCCTGCGCCGTGCCAGCACCTTGCGTCCGCCTTTGGTCGCCATGCGGGCGCGAAAGCCGTGGCGCCGCTTGCGGACGAGGCGCGATGGTTGATAGGTGCGTTTCACACAAAATCTCCGATGGATGCAGGGTTTGGCGGCTTATAGGTGGCACGAACGGCCAAGTCAATCCGCGGGCATGACAGTGATAGGGGTGCATCCCTCCCCAAGGTCGAGGAGGGATGCGGCAGACGTGAAATTACTCAGGTTGGTCTGAGGGGGGCGGGGCGCTTGCATCGTCGCCGCCATTGTCGTCGGGCGTCGCGGCGCCTGAGTCATCCTCGGGCGGAGGGGCGGCGCTATCGTCCGGCTGAGCCGGTTGCTCGCCGGCCTCGGGCGGCGAATAGGAATCGCCGGATTGAGGATTAGAATAATCATCGCCGGCAAGAGCGGCGCCGTTTCCCCCTACAAGCAAAGAAGCAAGTGCGATGCTGGCAACGGCGTAAAATCGCACGACCATGCTACCCTCCTTGTGTCTCAGGCTTAAGCGCCTGATTGCGGCATCATATAGGGCTCGCGGAATCGCCAAGCTGCGACAAGAGCGCCTTGCCCCATCACGAGTGGTTACGGGGCATCAATTCGGCGCGATAGGCTGTTTCGCGGCCGGCCCGCTGTCGCTTATTGAGGGGGATTATCGGCTTTGAGGAATGGCATGGCGGCCGCGCCCAATAAGGAAAATACCGCGCTCGCCTGGTTGAAGCGGCTGTGGCCGCTCCTCTTGCTGCTTGCCGGCATGGCGTTCGTTTTCGCCATGGGCTGGCACCGCTACCTCACCTTGCAGGAACTGGTGGATCGCCGCGAAGCCTTGGTTGCGGCGATCGCAGGCCACACCGTGCCCGCCATCCTCGCCTTCATGGCGATCTATGCCGCGACCGTCGCCTTGTCCTTGCCGGGAGCCGCGGTCCTCACCCTCGCCGGAGGGTTTCTGTTCGGCTGGTTCTGGGGCGGGCTCGCCTCCATGGTTGCCGCCACCATCGGCGCCATCCTCGTGTTCCTGATCGCACGCACCGCCCTTGGCGAGCCGCTTGCCGCCCGCGCCGGCCCTTGGCTTGCGAAGCTGCGACAGGGCTTCCAGGAGGATGCTTTCAACTACCTCCTGTTCCTGCGCCTCGTTCCCATTTTCCCGTTTTGGCTCGTCAATCTCGCCCCGGCGCTCCTTGGCGTAAGCTTTTGGACCTACACGCTTGCCACCATAATCGGCATCATCCCGGGAAGTTTTGCCTATTCCATCGCCGGCCAAGGCCTGGACAGTGTTATCGTGGCCCAGCAAGCGGCGCACCAATCCTGCCTTGCCAAGATGGGATCAGATGCGGAAGAGTTATGCCCGTTCGTGCTTGAGCCCCGGGCCTTGCTCACCCCTGGGCTGATTGCGGGCTTTGTGGCGCTTGGGCTCGTTGCGCTGATCCCCATTGCGGTCAAGCGTTTCAGGCGCAAGCCGGCGTAGGGCGTGAGCCACGGGGAAGAGGGGCTAACATGGAAGAGGTGCTGCAACCGGACCTCTGCGTGATCGGCGCAGGGTCGGGGGGCCTCTCTGTGGCTGCCGCGGCGGCTCAATTCGGCGTCCC
>DATDLA010000268.1:0-3090 GCA_036519535.1 Methyloceanibacter sp. | reverse complement strand
AAAGCTGGCTGCAGCAACTGTCACCTGGCCCGAGCGCCAGTCAACCACCGGGCGTCCGGGCGGCGATTATTCACGGACTTGGGTTTCCACAATCTCGGGATCGGGTTTGCCGCCGGCCGGTTCGCAGACTCCGGCCGTTATGGGGTCACCGGCGTGCAAAGCGACCTGGGAGCGTTTCGCACTCCGTCTCTTCGCAATGTGGCGGTCACGGCACCTTACATGCATGACGGAAGCCTGGCCACGCTCGAGGATGTCATTGACTTCTACGACGCGGGCGGACGCCCTAATCCTTTCCTGTCTGCGCGCGACAATCTGGATGAGAACGGCGGGGGCAATCAGGGCTTGAAGCGGCGGCCGGTAGCGAGGTCATGATTGCCTTGCGTGCGGAGGTTCGCAAGCATTTTTCCTCGGTGCCGGTTTTGATTGTCGCCGCGTCAATCAGCCTTTTTCCTTGATTGTCGCGTGGGTCGGCGGCCGCCCTGGTCCACGCTTGCGGTCGAGTGCGGCGCGGCGTCGATAGCTCTCGACATTCATCTCGAAGATGGTCGAGTGATGGACCAGGCGGTCGATCGCTGCCAGCGTCATAGCTTGGTCCGGGAACACCTTGCCCCATTCACCGAATGGCTGATTGGCGGTGATCAGCATCGAGCGCCGCTCGTAGCGACTTCCGATCAGCTCGAACAACACGCTCGTTTCGGCTTGATCCTTGCTGACGTAGACGATGTCATCGAGGATCAGCAGATGATACTTATCGAGCTTGGCGAGCGCACTTTCGAGGGCGAGCTCGCGGCGCGCGATCTGCAGGCGTTGGACGAGATCGCTGGTGCGCATGAACAGCACGCGCCATCCGTTCTCGACGAGCGCGAGGGCGATGGCTGCGGCGAGGTGGCTCTTGCCGCCGCCGGGCGGGCCGAACAACAAGAGATTGGCGCCCTTGTCGAGCCAGCTATCGCCTGAGGCGAGCGCCATCACCTGCGCCTTGCTGACCATCGGCACCACGTCGAAGTCGAAGCTGTCGAACGTTTTGCCCACGGGCAGTCGTGCTTCGGCAAGGTGACGCTCGATGCGCCGGCGACCGCGGTCGGCGATCTCGTGCTCGGCGAGCGCGGCCAGGAAGCGAGCTGCGGGCCAGCCTTCCTTGTCGGATTGCTCGGCGAGCTTGCTCCACATCAGCTTGATGGCAGGCAGGCGAAGATCGGCGAGGAGAAGCTCGACGCGCGCGGCATCGACAGGATTGATCGTCTTCATGCCACGCCTCCCTCGAGCGCGGGCTCGGTCTTCGGCGCATGAACAGCAACCAGCTCGTCATAGGCGGAGAGTGGCACAAGCTCGACGGCAACGATCGGGATTGCGGCCTGATCGGGCTTGAAGCGATCGCGCAGTCGATCAAGGTCAGGCGGACAGCCGGCATCAAGATCGGCGTCGATAGCATGCGCAAGCTCGGCCTCGCAGGCGCGGTCATGCGCGAGCGCAAGCAGGCCGACCATGGTGCGACAGGCTTGCTTGTCGCTCTCCCTGGCCAGCAGCAGCTCGAATGCGCGGGCATAAGCGCGGCGCGGGAACAGCTGGTCGCGATAGACTAGATTGAGCAGCGCCATCGGCTTTTTGCGCAGCGCATGGATCACGTGATGATAGTCGACGACGTGGCCGTGCTTGCCGCTCCCTTGCGGCGGCCGACCACGCCGCAAGGTCAGGAGCTGGGTGGCGCCGAGGAAGCACTCGAGCCGGTCGTCGTAGACGTGAACATTGAGACGGTGACCGACCAGGCGCGAAGGAACGCTGTAGAAGATGCGCCGCAGGATGAAGCCGCCGCTCGAGGTCACCAGGACGCGGGCCTCCTCATAGTCGCTGGTTCGTCGGGCGGGGAGTGGCTCGAGGACTGCTCGCTCGATCTCGATGCGTTTGCGGTTCCTGGCGTTGCGCCGCCCGACCACCTCGTCAATGAAGCGGCGGTAGGCAGCGAGATCCGCGAAGTCGCGCGAGCCGCGCAGCAAGAGCTCGTCGCGAAGCACATTCTTGAGGTGCCCATGGGCGCTTTCGATAGAGCCGTTCTCGTGCGCCACGCCGCGATTGTTGCGCGACGGCGTCATGGCGTAATGGGCGCACAGCTCCTCGTAGCGTCGTGTGAGGTCCTCCTGGGCCTCACGAGCGAGGTTGTGGAACGCCGCCGACAGGCTGTCGCTGCGGTGCTGTTGCGGCACCCCGCCCAGCGCCCACAGCGCGTTCTGCAGCCCTTCGGCCAGCGCCACGAAGCTCTCGCCGCCGAGCACCACATGGGCATGCTCGAAGCCCGAGAATGCCAGCCGGAAGTGGTAGAGCCGGTGGCCGAACCGCTCACCCGCGATCGTGATGCCGAGCGCGCCCATGTCGGTGAAGTCGGACAGGCCCATCCGCCCCGGCGGATGCTCCTGGCGGAAGATCACATCTCGGTTGGGACCGTTGAGCGCCCGCCATCCGGCGATGCGGCGCTCCAATGTTCGGCGCACGCCCGGGGCGATCCCGAGATCGCGACGGCAAATCTCCTCGAAGATCGCCACCGCGCGAAGGCCGGGTGCGGCCTCCAGCATCGGCACGATCTCGCTGTCCCACACCTCGGCAAGAGGGTCCGGCCGGCGGCGTCCACGCGGCTTCTTCTTCTGCGACGGCAGCCACGGATCGGCTTCGATCCGATAGGCGGTGGCGGTGCTGAACCCGGCCTTCGCGGCGGCGATGGTGGGAACGTTGCTCTGGACGGGACTTCATGTACAACCTCGTCTGGCAGTCGGTGATGTGTCGGCCAGGCAAGTGCTGATTCTCCCTGATGAAGAATCAGATGCTGCGCCCAACCGCTCCGACCGCCAGACGACGTCTGTCCACCTGGGGAAAACGCGCCGCCGGGAGTAGCCTGACTGCGGTCGGGCTTCGCCCTCCCTCCGTCAGCCTACCCCCGGCGCCATTCTCATCCTGATTGTCGCTCGCCTCTCACTTTGATTGTCGCGCGGCACAAGTTAGCCAACAGATTTCGATTCCGGCGGAATGGCTCCATACCGAGAAGGAAATGGCCAATTGGAGCCGTTCACGTTCGCACTCGATCCGGTCGTCGTAGAGGTG
>DATDLA010000267.1:0-4881 GCA_036519535.1 Methyloceanibacter sp. | reverse complement strand
CGGTCAGTTGGTTCGCCATGGCGTCTCCCGCTTGAGTGTCCGGCGCTCGCACGAATGTTACACCCATAGCACGCGAGGCCATTGTCGCGCGGCCCGCCAACAGGAGGCGTGAATGCTGAACCTTGCCTGGCTTTCTCGCCGGCGGTTTTTGCCAAGGGAGCCGTACCCAGATCCTTGGACTGACAACGGCGCGTTCGACCATCGCGTTATGGGCCGTCGGCCATACGACGCTCACCGACCTGATCGCCAAATTGCCCGTGATCTTCGGCGGGTTGGGCCTTGCCGCGCCCGGCGCCAAGGTTAACGATGCGAGCCGACCGGCACCGCAAACCGCCAAATCCACCAAGGCAAAATGAGCTGTTGCGGGCCCGTTCATGGGAGGTTCATGCAAGCTCCAATAGCGTTGCTAAAATCAATGACGAGCAGCGGAACTTGAGAACCATGCGCCGGGTCATCAATGGGGCGGCTATCGCGGCCGTCGTCGGCCTCTTGTTGACGGCAGCCGGCCAAGCCGCCGAACAAAACTGCCTGCCTTGGGCATCGGCGGCGCCGGTGATCGCGAAAAATTCCCTGCTGCCGGCCAATATCATTTACCAGATGGTGCAGTCGCGCACTGGCGGACAGATCATTCATGCGAGCCTTTGCGATCAGGACGGCCGGTTTTTCTATAAACTCGTCGTGCTCGGGTCCAAGGGCGACGTCAGCAACGTCACCGTTGACGCTCTGACCGGCCAGCCTTAGGAGGAACTGGGGCGCGACAAGCGCTCCGGGAGGGTATGAGGATGCGGCTTCTCGTCGTGGAAGACGATCCAGACCTCAACCGGCAGCTCGTATCGGCGCTGAGCGATGCGGGCTATGCGGTCGATACCGCCTTTGACGGGGAGGAGGGGCATTTCCTCGGCGATACCGAGCCTTACGACGCCGTGGTGCTTGACCTCGGCCTTCCCAAGAAAGACGGCTTGAGCGTGCTCGAGCAGTGGCGGCGCGACGACCGCAAGATGCCCGTGCTCATCCTTACGGCCCGTGAGCGGTGGAGCGACAAGGTCGCCGGCATGGACGCCGGCGCCGACGATTATGTGGCCAAGCCCTTCCATATGGAGGAAGTTCTGGCGCGCCTGCGGGCGCTGCTCAGGCGCTCGGCCGGGCACGCCCGCAACGAGCTCGAATGCGGTCCCCTTTGCCTCGACACCAAATCGGCGAGGGTGACGGTCGATGGGCAGGCGGTGAAGCTCACCTCCCACGAATATCGTGTGCTCGCTTATCTCATGCTGCATCGCGCCCGCGTGGTCTCCCGGACCGAGCTGGTCGAGCATCTTTATGAGCAGGACTTCGACCGCGACTCGAACACGGTCGAGGTCTTCATCGGACGCCTGCGCAAGAAGCTTCCAGTGGATATCATCAAAACCGTCCGGGGGCTCGGCTACCGCCTCGCGGACGAGAGCGATGAGGCCTAATTCTCTCGCCTTCCGCCTCTTCGCATCCGCGGCGGCGTGGACGCTCGTCGTCTTGCCGGTGACCGCATTCCTCCTCCTCTCCCTCTATCGCCAGACGGTCGAGCGCAGCTTCGATGCGCGACTTAACGTCTATCTGACGAGCCTCATCGCCTCGACCACGGCCGAGGGCACCAGCACCCCGAAGGCGCCGGCCAATCTCGGCGAGCCGGTCTTCACCATCCCCTTCTCCGGCTGGTATTGGCAGATCAAGCCGCTAGAGGGCGCCGCCGAGCGGCCGCTCTTCGTCTCCGACTCCTTGCTCGACCAGCAGCTCAAGCTGCCGAGCCAAGAGGGCGTTCCGGCCGACCAGCACCTGACACGACGGGCCTATGCCCCGGGACCGCAAGATCAACACTTGCGTGTCGTCGAGCGCGAGATCAAGCCGGCCGGCGCGCAATCCGCACCCTATTCCTATGCCGTCGCCGGTGATGAGGCGGAAATCGAGCGGGATCTTGCCGAATTCCGCATGATGCTGATAGCGGCGCTTGGGGTGCTTGGGCTTGGCCTCGTGCTGGCGACGTTGTTCCAGGTCCGGTTCGGACTCTCGCCCTTACGCGCGATCCGGCACGACCTTGCGGCGATCCGCTCAGGCGAGGCGGAGCGGCTGGAGGGCGAGCTTCCCACCGAGATCAGGCCTCTGCAGCAGGAACTCAATGCCCTGATCCAATCCAACCGGGAGATCGTCGAGCGGGCGCGCACCCATGTCGGCAATCTCGCGCATGCGCTGAAGACACCGCTCAGCGTCATCACCAACGAAGCGCGTGAGAGGGACGATCCGCTCGCGAGCAAGGTGGTCGAGCAGGCCGAGCTGATGCGAACCCAGATCACCCACCATCTCGACCGGGCGCGCGTTGCCGCCCGCGCGGGGGCCATCGGCGATACCACCGACGTCGACGGCGTGCTCAAAGGCCTGAAGCGGGCGCTCGACCGCATCTATGAGAGCCGGGCGCTGCAGCTCACGGTGAATTCGAGCCCTGGGCTCAAGTTCCAGGGCGAGAAGCAGGACTTCGAGGAGATGGTGGGGAACCTCCTGGACAATGCCTGCAAATGGGCTAGGTCGCACGTCTGGGTCAGCGCCGAACGATGCGACGGTGCCGGCAACTTCGAGGTTCTGGTGGATGACGATGGCCCGGGGCTCACCGGGCCGGACCGGGCCAAGGCCGTCAAGCGAGGCCGGCGTCTCGATGAGACCAAGCCCGGGTCGGGACTTGGGCTCTCCATCGTCGCCGAACTCGCCCATCTCTATAAGGGACGCTTTGAGCTTGAGCCCTCGCCGCAAGGGGGCCTGCGCGCCCGCCTCAACCTGCCCGCGGCCTAACTCCCTCAAAAATCACCGTTTGTTAAGCGGCATCTGTGACAATTCGACTCAAACCATGCGTCTTTGTCCGGCGCAAGGCTGGGGTAGTCCGTTCAGGACAAAAGTCGATGGGAACAACGTTTTTGCGCGCGGCGTCCGTGGCGACGCTCGCCTTGCTGCCGATTCTGGTCGCGGCTTGCGGGTCGTACAAGGGCGATGGTTTCCTCCTCGGGGCCTTCTCAAGCCCGCCAAGCAGCGCCCCTGCGGTCAAGAGCCGCCTCCTTGTCTCCACGCCGGGAAATGGCGCCGTGATCGGCGGCATCAGCAGCGCGGGGATCGGCCGGCAGATGAGCACGCGCGAGCGCGCGATTGCCGCCGACGCCGAATATCGGGCTCTGGAATATGGCCGGTCCGGGGCGCCGGTCGCCTGGACCTATCCGGCCATGAACGATCGCGGATCGATCGTGCCGGGGCGCCCTTATAAGAAGGGCGACCAATACTGCCGCACCTACGCCCACACCATCAATCGCGGCGGCTCGCCCGCGATCTTGAAGGGCGTCGCCTGCCGCGAGAACAACGGAACCTGGCGCGGCGTAGGCTGACGCCTCTGAAATCGCCCACTTCCTCCCCCGGGCCTTCGGCGCCAGGCCCAAGACTCCCTCCATTGCGCCGATTTCATCTTCTCCCTGCCTCCTGAAGCTTCCCCCCTTCACGCCTTTCGCCTATGGCTTAGCCTCCCTGACAAGCGGAGGTCCGCCCTAGGTGTTGCTCTGGCTGATCTTTGCCGTTTTGACGGCTCTCGTGCTCTACATCGTGCTCCGCCCGCTTTCGGGTGGAAGCGCAACGGAGGAGCCACGCGCCGCCTTCAACGCCACGGTCTATCGCGATCAGCTCGGTGAGGTTGCAAGCGACCGGGAGCGCGGCCTGATCGGGGAAAGGGACGCCGAGGCCGCCCGCGTCGAAATTGCCCGCCGGCTGCTCGCCACCGATGCGGAAAAGCAGGGCGCCAAACTCCCCCCAACCCATTCTCCGACAAAAGCCTTGGCGGTGGGACTCGCGGTGGCGCTGCCGGTCGCAGCACTCAGCCTCTATCTTGTCTACGGCTCTCCCCGCCTGCCCGATCAACCCCTCATCACCCGCCTCCAAGATCCCGCGAGCGACAAGGATCTCGAAGTGCTGGTCGCGCGCGTGGAAGCGCGGCTCCGCGAACATCCGGAGGAGGGGGAGGGGTGGGAGGTGATCGCTCCCGTCTATATGGGCTGGGGGCGCTACGCCGATGCCGCCGAAGCCTATCGTCAGACCATCCGGCTCCTCGGGGAGTCGCCGAAGCGCCTCGCAAACTACGGGCAAGCGCTCGTGCTCACCAACAATGGCGTGGTCTCCGAAGATGCGCGCAAGGCGCTCGAGCGGGCGGTGGTGCTCGACCCCAATCTCATCGAGCCCCGTCTCGTGCTGATCATCGCCAAGGAGCAGGACGGTCAGTTCGCAGCCGCGGCAGAGGCCTGGCGCGCGATGCTGGCGAAGGCCCCGGCCGATGCGCCTTGGCGGAAATTGGTGGAGCAGCGCCTCGCCGAGGATGAGGCCAAGCTTGCCGGCAAGGCGGTTCCCGCCAAGCCGGAAGGATCTCCCGGACAAGGGCCGCAAGGGCCGAGCCCCGACGATGTGGCCGCGGCGCAAAAGATGAACCCTGCCGACCGGCAAGCCATGATCGAGACCATGGTACAAAGGCTTGACGATCGGCTGACGCAGAAGGGCGACGATCTTGCCGGTTGGCTCAAGCTGGTCAGAGCCTATACCGTGCTTGATCGGAAGGAGGATGCCTTGAAGGCGTTCGAGCGGGCGAAGACGCAATTCAGCGGGAACGCCGAGGCGTTGCAGCAGCTTAATGCACTGGCCGCGGAGCTCGGCTTGAAGTCGTGACCTGGAGTCCTATGGAATGACCCGCAAGCAGCGCAGAGCCGTTCTGATTGGCACCTGCCTCGGCGTGCTCGCTCTTGCCGTGGGCCTGGTACTCATGGCGCTCCGCGACTCGATCGTGTTCTTCTATACGCCGGCCGAGGTGGCGGAGAAGCACTTGGATACAGGCCAGCG
>DATDLA010000266.1:0-10152 GCA_036519535.1 Methyloceanibacter sp. | reverse complement strand
ATCGTGAAATATGGCTCGTTTGCGGTCGCCGGGGTGGTTTGTCTGGAGAGCATGGGCTTGCCTTTGCCCGGCGAGGCAATCTTGATTGCTGCGGCAATTTATGCAGGCAAGACCGGGGACCTCAATATCGTCGAGGTCATCGCCGCCGCTGCGGCGGGCGCCATCGTCGGTGACAATATCGGCTATTGGATCGGCAGAGAGATCGGCTTCCGCCTGCTCGTCCGCTATGGAAGCTATGTCGGCCTGACCGAGGCGCGCATCAAAGTCGGTCAATATCTATTCCACAGGCATGGCGGCAAGATTGTCTTCTTCGGCCGCTTCGTCGCGCTGCTCAGGGTTTTGGCGGCGCTCCTCGCCGGCGTCAATCGGATGTCGTGGCCGCGCTTTTTTTTCTTCAATGCCGCGGGCGCCATTCTTTGGGCAACGGTGTTCGGCCTCGGGGCCTACACTCTCGGTGAAGAGATCGAGCATCTGACCAAGCCTGCGGCGGTGGCCTTGGCCGTCGCCGGCGTGGCCGCGATCGTCATCTGGTTGCTGTTTCTGCACGCCCATCAGGAGGAGCTTGAGACCGAAGCGCGGCGCGCGCTCCCCGGGTCGCTCGCAACGCGAACCCTCAAGCGCGCAAAGAGGTGACAAGCTCGCCGCCGCGGATCAGCAGATCTTATGCGGTATCGTCAGCGTAAATTCGGATGTACCGGCCGCTCACCTCGACCCCGACAAATCGCTGGTGGAAAGCGATGCAGAGGTGTTGAGCGAGATCAACGACGGCGTCTGTGCTGTCGGTGCGGATGCGCGCGAGAAGGATCGAGCGTCTGCGGCCCTCGTAAATTGCCTCTGCCGGCTGCACTGTGGCCGAGGGGAAGCTTCGCCCAAGGTCGCAAGCCCAGCTCCGAGGGTGACGAGCCCAGCTCCGAAGATGGCAAGTGCGCCTCTAAGGGTCGCAAGCCTGGCTCCCAAGCTCGCACCGAAGGTGTCGGCTCCGACTCCCAAACCACCGGTCGAGCAAGTGAAGGAACCGGGCATCGCCGCCAAGCAAGCGATCAGGCCGGCGGCAAAGGAGGCGGTGGAGGCTCGCCCTGAGCCCGTTCGGCCAACGAAGCCGAAGACGGCCGCAGTCAACGGCAAGCTCGTGGTGAAGAAGTCGAAGAAGGAGGCGCGCTGACCTCTTGGCTTCAGGCGTCCTTCCAATAGGGCTTGGCGCGGAGCCGCTCGAGCCAGGCATCGATGTTCGCATTAGGGCTCACGTCGATGTTGAGGATGGCGGGAGCGGTATCGAGACGCGGACCGATCAGGAAATCGACGACGGTGAGCGGGCCGACGATGTAGTCGCGGTCGGCAAGCTGCTTGTCGAGCACGGGCAGGAAGCGGTCGAGGCGGGCGCGGGCATCGGCCATGATGCCGGGATCGTTGCCGGGCTGATTGAGCACCTTTGGCTTGATCAGCACCTCCCAGGCGAGCGCGTCGATGGCGGCTTCCGGTCCGCCGACCCACCAGCAGATCCATTGATCCACCAGAGCCTGGGTCTTGGCGTCGGCGCCGCAAAGGCAGCGCTCGGGGTGCTTGGCCGAGAGATATTTGAGGATCGCCGGCGATTCCCAGAGGATGAAGCCGTCCTCTTCGAGGGTGGGCACCCGGCCGTTGGGGTTCTTGGCAAGGTACTCGCGCGTGCGGGTCTCGCCGATACGCGGATCGACCGGCACCTTGTTCAAGGGAATGCCGAGCTCGGCCGCGAGCAGCCGCACTTTCCGCGCATGCGGCGATGGCTGGAGTTCGTAAAGGGTGATGGTCATGGACTGTACCTTGGGGCAGGGTAGGGGAGTGTAGTCAGTTAGAGGACTCCATGCCAACGGTGCCAAGCGATCATTTGCGAGCTCAAACTCATCGAAGCGAAATTTTGGCTGCCTGGAATGAGCACTATGGAAATTGACCTTCGGACGGCACCTCCATGTAGGCCATGGAGAGCCGCTCGCCGCCTGTTAGGATCACGAACATGTGTACGGGCCTAGGGAGGCGGAGCAGGAGAAAAGCGGCGAGACAGGCCGCTGTCACAGGCACTTTTCGCACCGCTTCTCGCATTGCGCGCCACGCCTCATTCGCGCCGCCGTCAGGCCGCGAAGCTAAGGGGCGGCGCGCGGCGAAAACATGACAATCAAGCCCGTTTGCAAACGGCAAAGGGCCTGCTATCCCGTTCTGGTTTCCCCACTTGGTGGGCGCAATTTTGCCGTCTCGAATGGCTAGGGTCGAGCCTGGAGGGGACGCGTCGGCCTTCGACGCGAGCCACATACAGCACACCGATGATCAAGCGCTTTGTCATTGCCGCCATTCTGGTCGCCCTGTTTCTCGGCGGGGTCGGCTATTTCAATCTCGTGTTCAAGCCGAAGATGATCGGCGAGTTCATGGCGAAGATGAAGCCGCCGGCCGCCACGGTTACGGCCGAGCGCGCCGGCACCAAGGAGTGGATCGACCGGGTGCAGTCGATCGGCACGTTGATCGCCATCCAGGGCGTCGAGGTGTCTCCGGAGGTCGCCGGCATCGTCAAGGACTACTATTTCGAGAGCGGCAACGATGTGGCGAAGGGGGACAAGCTCGTCGCCCTCGACACCTCGGTGGAAGAAGCCGATCTCGTGAAGAACCGCGCCGTGCTGCTCGAGGCGAATGCCGATCTCAAGCGGCAGGCGAGCCTCGTGAAACGGGCAATCGTGTCCCAGGCTGTCGTCGACACGACGACCTCTAAGCGCGACTCGGCGGCAGCCTCGGTGCAGCGCATGGAGGCCGTCATCGCGCAGAAGAACATCACCGCGCCCTTCGCCGGCAGGCTCGGCCTGCGGCGGGTGGAGAAGGGCCAATATGTAAAGGCCGGCGATCCGCTCGTCTGGCTGCAGTCTCTCGACCCGATCTGGATCGACTTTCCCGTTTCGGAAGGCGATCTCGGCAAGCTCAAGATCGGCGCTCCGATCGAGCTCGGCGTCAATGCTTATCCTGGCCAGGTGTTCAAGGGCGAGATCGAGGCCTTCGACGCCCGCGTGGCGCAGGACACGCGCACGCTCATGGTGCGCGGACGGTTGCCCAATGCCGACCACAAACTGCTGCCCGGCATGTTCGCCAATGTGGCTGTGCTCGAAGGCAAGGCGAAGGAGCTCGTGACGGTGCCGCGCACCGCGGTGACCTATGGGCTTTATGGCGACAGCGTGTGGGTGGTGAAAGAGGGGCCGCCGGCCCCGGAGAAGACCGCCAGCGTCGGCGAGGTGGAAGTGCCGGCGCCGCAGCTCACCGCCGAGCGGCGCTTCGTGCGCGTTGGCCCGAGCAAGGAGGACCAAGTCGCCATCCTGGAAGGCGTGAAGGCGGGCGAGCAGGTGATAACGAGCGGCCAGCTCAAGCTCCACCCCGACGCCGCCATCAAGATCGACAATTCACGGCCCCTGACGCCCGCCGCGGAGCGGCCGAAGCAGTAGCCATATGTCCTTCACCGACATCTTCATCAAGCGGCCGGTGCTCGCCAGTGTGGTGAGCCTGTTGATCCTGCTCATCGGTGCACAGGCCGGGTTCAAGCTGCCGATCCGGCAGTACCCGGAGCTGTCAAACACCACCATCACGGTGACCACGGTCTATCCGGGCGCCAATGCCGATCTCATTCAGGGCTTCATCACCGTGCCCATCCAGCAGGCGGTGGCGAGCACGGAAGGGATCGACACGCTGGTGGCGACCTCGACCCAGAATGTCAGCACCGTCACCCTCAATCTGAAGCTCGATGCCGACCCCGACCGGGCGATGACCGACGTGCTCTCCAAGGTCGCGCAGGTGAAAGGCATTCTGCCGCGCGAGGCCGACGATTCGATCGTCACCAAGAAGACGGGCGAGGGCTATGCCCTCATGTACCTGTCGTTCAATTCAAAGGTGATGAACAGCTCGCAGATCAGCGACTACTTGAACCGCGTGGTGCAGCCGAAGCTGCAGACCATCGACGGCGTGGCCAATGCCGAGATCCTCGGCGGCCAGATCTTCGCCATGCGCATCTGGCTCGACCCCGACCGCATGGCGGCGCTCGGCGTGACGCCGCTCGATGTGCGCGCGGCGTTGGCCAGCAACAACTTCACCTCGGCGCCAGGCCAGGTGAAGGGCGATTTCGTGCAGACCAATATCGACGCCAAGACCTCGCTCGACAATCCGGCGGCGTTCGGCCGGCTCGTGGTGCTGAACCGCGGCGATGCGCTGATCCGCCTGAGCGATGTCGCCGAGATCGAGCTTGGGCCGCAAAGCGCCGATTCCTCGTCCGTGTTCGACGGTCTGAAAGCCGTGTTCATCGGCGTCTATGCCACGCCGACGGCGAACCCGCTCACCGTGATCACCAATGTGCGCAAAGCCGTGCCGGAGATTCAGCGCGAGCTGCCCGTGGGGCTCGAGGCAACCATCGCCTATGACGCCACCAATTTCATCCGCGCCTCGCTGTGGGAGGTGGTGAAGACCTTGAGCGAGGCTGCGCTCATCGTCGTGGTGGTGATCTTTTTATTCCTCGGCAATCTCAGGTCGACCATCATCCCGATCGTCACCATTCCGCTGTCGCTTATCGGCGTGCTCGGGCTCCTGGCCGCGCTTGGCTACTCCATCAATATGATGACGCTGCTCGCCCTGGTGCTCGCCATCGGCCTCGTGGTCGATGACGCCATCGTGGTGGTGGAGAACATCTACCGCCACATCGAGGAGGGACATCGACCGATGCAGGCGGCGCTGATGGGCGCTCGCGAGATCGTCTATCCGATCATCGCCATGACCATCACGCTCGCCGCGGTGTTCGCGCCGATCGGCTTCGTCTCCGGCCTTACCGGCGCTCTGTTCAAGGAGTTCGCCTTCACCCTTGCCGGCGCCGTGCTCGTCTCCGGCGTGATCGCGCTCACGCTCTCGCCGATGATGTGCTCGCGTCTGCTGAAAGCCCATAACGGCGGCGGCGGCGGGCGCTTCACGGCCTTCCTCGACCGCATGTTCGATGGGCTGAAGCAGCGCTATCAACGGAGGCTGCATGGCACGCTCAACTACCGTCCCGTGACATTGCTCGTGCTCGTCGGCGTGATCGCCGCGACCGGACTTATGTATACGACAACGCAGAAGGAGCTCGCGCCGGAGGAAGACCAGGGCATTCTCTTCACCCTGGTAAAGACGCCGCAATACGCCAATCTCGATTATCTCGAGGACGCGACCCAGCAGCTCTACAAGGTCTACTCGACGGTCCCTGAGAAGGATCACGTGTTCACCATCAACGGCATGGGTGACGTGCATCAGGGCTTTGCCGGCATCCTGCTCAAGCCTTGGGGCGAGCGGAGCCGGAGTCAGAAAGAGGTGCTGAAGGAGCTCGAGCCGCGCATCTCGAGCATTCCCACGGCGCTGGCGCTCGCCTTCTCGCCGCCGGCCCTGCCGGGCTCGGTCGGCGGGCCGCCGGTGCAGTTCGTCATCACCACCACGCGGGACGCACGAGAGCTTGCCGATGTGCTCGCCGACGTGGAGAAGTCGGCGCGCGAGAGCGGGCTCTTCATCTTCTCCGACTCCGATCTCCGCTTCGAGACGCCGCAGATCGAGTTCCATATCGATCACGACAAGGCGAACCGGCTCGGCATCTCAATGGCCGATATCGGCGGCTCGCTCGCGACGCTGCTCGGCGGCAACTATGTCAATTTGTTCGATCTTTACGGGCGCAGTTACCGCGTGATCCCGCAGGTGCCGCGCGACTATCGCCTGAACGAGAGCTGGCTCACGCGCTATCAGATCCGCACGGCGTCGGGCACGCTGGTGCCGCTGTCCAACGTCGCGTCCATCACCAAGACGGTGCAGCCGAACGCGCTCACCAATTTCCAGCAGCTCAATTCGGCAACGCTGTCGGCGGTGCCCTTCCCGGGCCGCACGGTCGGCGAGGCCATCGAATTCCTAAAGGATAAGGCGAAGAGCTTTCCAGAGGGCTTCTTCTACGACTTCCAAGGAGAGAGCCGGCAATTCGTGCAGGAAGGCAGCACGCTGGTCTACACCTTCATCTTCGCGCTGGTGGTGATCTTCCTGGTGCTCGCCGCGCAATATGAGAGCTTCCGCGACCCGTTCATCATTCTGGTGGCGCTGCCGACCTCGATCTTCGGGGCGCTCATTCCGCTCAACGCCGGGCTCGCCACCATCAACATCTATACGCAGATCGGGATGGTCACCCTGATCGGGCTCATCTCCAAGCACGGCATCCTGATGGTGGACTTCGCCAACAAGCTCCAGGCTGAGAAGGGGTTCAGCCGCCGCGCAGCCATCGAGGAAGCAGCCGCCATCAGGCTCAGGCCGATCCTGATGACCACGGCGGCCATGGTGGTCGCCATGGTGCCGCTCCTGATCGCCAAGGGCGCCGGCGCCGCTAGCCGCTTCGACATTGGCGTGGTGATCGCCGCCGGCATGACCATCGGCACGATCTTCACCCTGTTCGTCACGCCGGCGGTCTACACCTTCCTCGCCAAGGACTATCAAAAGGCGAGGGCGCGCGCCGCCGAACACAGCCCGCCGGCGCCCGAGGCTGCTCCCGCCGCGGCGGGGGCCGATCTGCCTGCAAAAGCGGCAGGCGAGGAGGCTCCGGCTGAAGCCGTGGCCACGCTCTTGGACGAAGCGCCTCAGCAAGAAGGGCATTCGGCTGAGGTTCTCGCCTTCAGCTCGGCCGCCGCCGCGACAACCGGCCCGAATAGGGGCCGCAAGGGTCGCAAGCCTCCCAAGCGGAAGCCGCTCAACCCGGCGGCAGAATAGTCACCGGTTTACTCGCTCCCAACGAGCCTCTAGAAGAGCCGGGCAGAGCGGGGTCCCAGCCATGTTCGCCAAGCTTCTCATCGCCAATCGGGGTGAAATCGCCTGCCGCATCATGAGAACGGCGCGGCGGCTCGGCATCCCCACGGTCGCGGTCTATTCCGACGCCGACCGCGACGCGCTTCATGTGGACATGGCGGATGAGGCGGTGCGCATCGGTCCGGCCGCGGCAAGCCAATCCTATCTCGATATCGACAAGATCATCGCCGCCGCCAAGGAGACCGGCGCCGACGCGATCCATCCGGGTTACGGCTTTCTCTCGGAGAACGCCGCCTTCGCCCGCGCGCTCGCCAAGGCCGGCATCATTTTCGTGGGCCCGAACGTCAAGGCGATCGAGGCCATGGGCGACAAGATCGAGTCGAAGAAGCTTGCCGCTAAGGCCAAGGTCTCGACCGTGCCCGGGCATCTCGGGGTGATCAAGGACGCCAAAGAGGCGGCCAAGGTCGCCGACGAGATCGGCTATCCGGTCATGATCAAGGCGTCGGCCGGCGGCGGCGGAAAGGGCATGCGCATCGCCTATGGCCGCAAAGAGGTGGAGGAGGGCTTCAACTCGTCGAAGTCCGAGGCGAAGTCGAGCTTCGGCGACGACCGCGTGTTCATCGAGAAATATATCGAGGAGCCGCGCCATATCGAAATTCAGGTGCTTGGCGACAAGCACGGAAACGTCATCCATCTCGGCGAGCGCGAATGCTCGATCCAGCGCCGCAATCAGAAGGTGGTGGAGGAGGCGCCGAGCCCGTTCATCGACGACAAGACCCGCGCCGCCATGGGTGCTGAGGCCGTGTCGCTCGCCAAGGCCGTGGGTTACGACACGGCGGGGACGGTGGAGTTCATCGTCGACAAGAACCGCAACTTCTATTTCCTTGAAATGAATACGCGGCTTCAGGTCGAGCACCCCGTGACCGAGCTTGTCACCGGGCTCGACCTCGTCGAGGCCATGCTGCGGGTCGCCGCCGGCGAGAAGCTCAAGCTCAAGCAGAAGGACGTGAAGCTCGAAGGCTCTGCGATCGAGGCGCGCATCTACGCCGAGGATCCGGTGCGGAACTTCATGCCCTCGACCGGGCGGCTGATACGCTACCGGCCGCCGCGCGAGGGCACCACGGTCGATGGGCTGACTACGCGGCTCGACTCAGGCGTGGTCGAGGGCGGCGAGATCTCGGTCTATTACGACCCGATGATCGCCAAGCTGATCACCCACGCACCGACACGGGCTGAGGCCATCGAGCATATGGGGGAGGCGCTCGATGCCTTCGCCATCGACGGATTCCGCCACAATATTCCCTTCCTCGCCGTGCTCATGCGCAACAAGCGGTGGCGGGAAGGGCGGCTCTCCACCAAATTCATCGCCGAGGAATTTCCCGGAGGCTTCAAGCCGCCGTTGCCCACCGGCGAGGAGCGCGACGCGATCGTCGCCATCGCCGCCGCCATCGACCATATGAGCAATCAGCGCCGCCGCGCCATCACCCAGCAGATGCACGGCGAGCCGGTGCAGTTCGCCGAAGTGCGCATCGTGGAGATTTCCGGCGCTGCCGAGCGGGTCACGGTGGGGGGCGGGGTCGGCGGTCCGTTCACCGTCATCTTTGAAGGCGGACAGCAGACGATCAGCCTTGCCTCCTCCTGGTGGTTCGGCGAGCCGGTGTGGAAAGGGACGATCGACGGCAAGCCTGCCTTCGTGCAGGTGCGGCCGATCCTCAACGGCTATGAGCTGACCTACGAGGGCGTCGAGGTCTCGGTGCGAGTGCTGACCGAGCGCGAGGCCGAGCTTGCCGCGCTGATGCCGGTGAAGGAGAAGGTCGACACCTCGAAGTTCCTGCTCTGCCCGATGCCCGGCATGGTGGTGTCCTTGGCGGTCAGCGAAGGGCAGGACGTGCGGGCCGGCGATGCGCTCTGCATCGTCGAGGCGATGAAGATGGAGAACGTGCTGAAGGCCGAGCGCGACGGCAAGGTGTCCAAGGTCCTGGCCAAGCCGGGCGACAACCTCAATGTCGACGCCGTGATCCTCGAATTTGTCTGAGCATGGCCGAGGCCGGCAAAAGAACTGTCAGCGTGAAGATCGAGGGGCGGGTGCAGGGCGTCTACTACCGCGCCTGGACCGAGCAGGCCGCGCGGGCGCTTGGCCTCGACGGTACGGTGCGCAATGCAAGCGACGGCAGCGTGGAGGCGGTGTTCTCCGGTCCTGTTGACAAGGTCGACGAGATGCTGCGGCGTTGCGCCGACGGTCCGCCGGACGCGCGCGTGACCAAGGTGAGCGTGACCAAGGAGGGCGGGTCGGTCAGCCCCGGATTCAGGGTGCTTGGGACCAATTGGCGCTGAGCGGCCCAAGCGTCTCCTCGAATGCGGATCGAAGCGCCCCATCCACGCGCTGCATATCGGTATCGATGCCAAGCGCGGCGAGGCTGGTGACTGGCGCGTTCAGCCCGCAAGGCACGATGCCGGCGAAATGCTCCAAATCCGGATCGACGTTGAGGCTGACGCCGTGGAAGCTCACCCAGTGGCGGACGCGGATGCCGATGCTCGCGATCTTCGCCTCGCCGACAAAGGCTCCGATCTGCCGGTCGCGGCGCTTGCCCTCAACGCCGAGCCTAGCGAGCGTGGCGATGAGCCAGTCTTCCAGCGCGTGCACGAAAGCGCGCACGTCCCGGCCGCGGCGCCCAAGATCGAGCATCACATAAGCCACGCGCTGGCCGGGCCCATGATAGGTAAAGCGGCCGCCGCGGCCGGTTCGGAATACGGGTAGGCGCGAGGGATCGAGCAGCTCTTCAGGCCTCGCGCTGGTGCCGGCGGTGTAGAGGGGAGGGTGCTCAAGCAGCCAGACGGTTTCCGGCGCGTAGCCTTCCAGGATCGCCGCGACGCAGTTCTCCATGACCTCGACCGCCTCATCGTACGGCACCGGCTCGGCGCTCAAAACCCACTCGACTTCCGCCGAAGCGGACGCTCGATGCTCAAGCGAAAGGACGGCAGGATTGGCCAATGGCAACCTCAAAACACACTCGCGGTCCAAACCTAGCGCTTTCAGCCTCGCCTTGCACGCTTCAGCGAGGTTTGCTAATGCAGCCCAGCCCCCCGATGCGGCCTTGCCGCGGGGCACGCTTAGAGCCATATCCGGGGCGAACCCTCGGAAAATCCCATGCGGTCGTGGCGGAATAGGTAGACGCGCAGCGTTGAGGGCGCTGTGGGCATAGCCCGTGGAGGTTCGATTCCTCTCGACCGCACCAACTCCCCTCAAATGAAAGATCGGCGCGGAAGCTTCCGAGGCCCTTCCAGATGACGACCTTCGTTGCTCTCCTGCGCGCGGTGAATGTCGGGGGCACGGGGAAATTGCCCATGGAAGATTTGCGG
>DATDLA010000265.1:0-3034 GCA_036519535.1 Methyloceanibacter sp. | reverse complement strand
AATATCTGCGCAACAACCCGCTGCAAAGCGACCGCCCGTTGCTCAACGAGCGCGCCGTGCAGCATATCGGCCAGTGCTACGATCTCGTCGATCCGATCGTGAATGGGCGCGGCAGCGTCAAGATCGGTGACTCGATCTGGCGGGTGCAGGGACCTGAGCTGCCGAAGGGAGCGCGGGTGCGCGTGCTCGGCGCCGACGGGACGTTGCTGAAAGTGGCGCCGGCCTGAGGGCTAGGTCCGTATTTCCGGCTCGCTGTCCTTCTCGACGATGTCGACGATCTCGACTGGCTGTTCCGCGGTCGCGTCGTCGCCTGGCCAGAAGCCGATGGCGAGCCTTATCCCTCCTGACCCCTCCACCTGGACGTTGGTGAAGCCGGCATCCTGGAGCTTGGCGGCAACCATCCTGTTTGTGGCAAAGCGGTTGAATCCGGAGAGCGAGATCCTGGCGATGTACCACTTGCCCTTACGCACTGTGTATTGGGCCATGTCGCTCTCCTCCCTCTACGCCTCATAGTTGTATTTTTCACTTCTATAGGCGACGGTTGCAGGCGCAACTGGGGTCAATTGTTGGTCGCGAACCAGGTTGCGACGTCGTCTCGGCCTCGCTGATCCAGCAATAGATGCAGCCTGGTGCGGCGGAGCAGAAAGTCCTCCGCCGTCATGGCGTCTTCAGTCTCGACGGCATGGATCAGCTCGGCGCGCGTGACGCCGGGGGCGATCTCTTGGGAGAGGTTCGGTTCGAGCAACAGCTTCGCATAAAGCCTTTCGATCTGGTCTCCGTAGGTGAAAGCCCAGCGATGGCAGGTCTCGCGGGAGAGGGTTGCCGGGCCTTGGGCGACGAGGGAGAGAAGCTTGGCGCGAGATTCGCCGCCACCATAAAGGGGAACGTCCTTGGTCCAGGGGCCACCCATGTAAGCGCCGAGGTCGCGAAGTTCGGCGAGCACCTCCTCGGCGAAGGTGCGGTGGGTGGTGAGCTTGCCGCCATAAAGGGTCACGAAGCCGCCGCTGCCGTTGGCGATGCCGGCGAGAGCCGGGCGGCGCGTGAGCCGGCTCGGTTTCCTGTCGCCACGATCCTGCAGGGCGCGCACACCGGCGAAGCTCCACACCACATCGGCGGCCGTGGCTGGTCCGCCGCCAGGCGCAAAGTACCGGTTATAGGCGTCGAGCAGATAGAGTTGCTCCTCGGCCGAGCAGGCTGCCTCGCCGGGATCCCCTTTTTCAGGCATCTCGGTGGTGCCGACGATGAGGAAGCGCCGGTCGAGCCAGGGCAGCACGAAGATCACGCGGTCTTCCTTGTCCTGCAAGGTATAGGCGTCCGCCTCGACCGGCTCCGGCATTCGGAGAACGATGTGGCTGCCGCGGATCAGCCGCAAAGGCCGGGGAGGTGGCGCGACGCTGCTCATGGCGTTGACGCCCGCGACAAAAGGGCCGGCGGCATTGACGATGAAGCGCGCATCGACACGGCGCTTCGCCCCACGCTCGTCGAGCCCGATCGCATAGCCGTTGGCCAGCGGCTTGATGGCGGTCACCGCGCGACGGTTGAGAATATCGGCGCCACGGGCCCGCGCATCGAGCAGCACGGCGAGCACGAGGCGGGCATCGTCGGCCTGGCAGTCGTGGTAGTGCAGCACGGCGGCAAGATCTTCGCGACGGAGCCGTGGCAGAGCCGCGATCTCCGGAGCCTTGAGGCGCCCGCTTGGCGGCAGCCCGTCGCCGATCGACAGAAGGTCGTAAAGGGCAAGACCGGCATGCAGCAGCAGGGCAGGGCGCTTCTGCCAGCGGTAGATCGGCAGGAGAAAGCGAAGCGGCTCGACGAGATGCGGCGCGGTGTTGAGCAGCCCCGCGCGCTCGACAAGGGACTCGCGCACCAGCGCAAGCTCGAGCTGCTCGAGATAGCGCAAACCGCCATGGATCAGCTTGGACGAGGCCGACGAGGTGGCACAAGCATAGTCGCCCCTCTCGGCGAGCATCACCTTCAGCCCGCGGCCGGCAGCGTCGCGGGCGACGGCCGCGCCGTGAATGCCGCCGCCGATGACGAGAACGTCGAAGCTTTGCGTGACCAACTGGCTAGGCGACGCCGGCGCGGAGCAGATCGTGGATGTGGATGATGCCGACCGGGCGCCCATCCTCCACCACGAACAGCGCGGTGATGCTCGAGGAGTTGATCATCTCGAGCGCGGCGCTCGCCAATAGCTCCGGCGACACGGTCTTCGGGCCGGCGGTCATGATCTCGCCGGTGCGGCGCGACAGCAGCCCATTGCCCATGTGCCTGCGCAAGTCGCCGTCGGTGATGATCCCGGCAAGCCTGCCATCCTCATCGACCACGCCGAGGCAGCCAAGGGCCTTCTCGGTCATCACCACGATGGCTTCGGCCATCGGCACGTCGCCGGCGGCGAGCGGCAGGCGATCGCCTTTGTGCATCAAGTCGCCGACGAATTTCAGCCTGGCGCCGCGCTGCCCGCCAGGATGCAGAACTTGGAAGTCGCGGGCGGTGAAGCCCTTGCTTTCCAGCAGCGCGATGGCGAGGCAATCGCCGAGCGCAAGCTGCATGACGGTCGAGGTGGTCGGCGCAAGCCCGTGCGGGCAGGCTTCCTTGCTGTGGGGAAGCGCCAGCACTACTTCCGCCGCCTTGGCCAGCGTGCTGTCCGAGTTCGAGGTCACCGCGATCAGCGGCACGGCGAACCTCCGCGAATAGGAGACGAGGTTGCCGAGCTCGACCGTCTCGCCCGACCACGAGAAGGCGAGGATCACGTCGTCGCGGGTGATCATGCCGAGATCGCCGTGGCTCGCCTCGCTCGGATGCACGAAGGAGGCCGGCGTGCCGGTGGACGAGAGCGTGCCTGCCACCTTCATGCCGATATGGCCGCTTTTGCCCATGCCGGTGACGATCACCCGGCCGCGGCAGGAGCGGATGAGGCGAATAGCTTCGGCGAAGCTGTCGACGAGCTCCATGTCGAGCGCCGCTTCGAGCGCGCGCAGGCCCTGGGCTTCGAGCTGAACGGTGCGCGCGGCTGAGGCGATCGCGTCGCGCGCGT
>DATDLA010000264.1:0-7820 GCA_036519535.1 Methyloceanibacter sp. | reverse complement strand
TGACACCAGAGCGGCAACTCGCGACGTCCGAGTTGTGCCACAAGCAGACCTGACAAGGCATCCTTCTCTGCTTTTGTTTGGGGATCAGGACCGCAACTGATCTGTGTTGAGAGATTTATGGCCATGCCACTCTAGAGATTTGCTGCGAGGATCTCGACCGCCTGATCTTATTCATGCTAGGCCATTGCACCTTGGGCATCGCCCTGCATGGGGTTTGGCATGTGGGTTATCGTGCTCAGAGCTGCTTTGCTTGCGGCAGCGCTCACCGCGTTATGCACTTCCCCTAGTGCCTTGGCCGCGGAACTGCTTGCCTGTGAGGCCAAAGATGCCGTCAATCTTCAAAAAGATGGCACGCTAAAAATGGACTCTGTCGCGCAACGAGCAGCACAAGGCGGGCTCGTAATTGATCTATCAAACGGGGAAGTTCCGTTCGGACGGCGAACAGGAGTCGCTCAAAATGACCGCGCGGCAACACGGTAACGAGACCGTCCTCGTGCCCAGTTTGGCCCAGAATTTGTCCGCAACGTAATCCGCATTCATCAAACGCAAGATCAGATCGTTTTCTCCCAATACATCCTCGACCTTTTTGTCTCAGGCACCTGCGCACCGATTCAATAGAACGATACGTGCTTACGAACGACCGCTTTGGGTCAAAAGCCGACCTCACAGCGCCGTGCCGGGATGTCCGCTTAGTGCCAGAAGCGGACATCTTCCCGTGCGTTTGCTCGCGGTCACCGGGGAGCGTAAGTTTGTGGCCAGTTCCCTCGTGGAGGGGCGATGGCCGACCCAAGCAGCCGACGCAAGCTGGCCGCGATCTTGAGCGCAGACGTGGTCGGCTATTCCCGTCTGATGGCGGCCAACGAGGCCGCCACCGTCGAGACCCTCAAGTCCTATCGCGACATCATCACCCGCCTGGTGGCGCGCCGCGGCGGCCGCGTGGTCAACGCACCGGGCGATGCGCTGTTGGCTGAGTTCCCGAGTGCGGTCGAGGCGGTCCAGGCCGCGATCGAGATCCAGCAATCCGTGGAAGGGCACAACATCGAACTCGAAGCGGACCGGCGCATGCAGTTCCGCATCGGGGTCAACTTGGGCGATGTGATCGAAGAGGCCGACGGCACGATCTACGGCGATGGCGTCAACATCGCCGCGCGCATGGAGGCACTCGCCGAGGGCGGCGGCGTCTGCATCTCCTCCAACGTCTACGACGCCGTCGAAGGCAAGCTCGCCTTGGGATTCGATTTTCTGGGCGAGCACCAGGTCAAGAACATTGCGAAGCCGGTCCGCGTCTACCGCGTGCGCGCCGAGTCCAAGCAAGCGTCGGTGCGCTCTAGGCCGAAGCGCCGCATGCAATGGCAGACCGCCGTGCCGGTCGTAGCGGCGATCCTGCTGCTGCTTGGCGCTGCCGGCGCGTGGAGATGGTCATCTCCTCAGGTCTCGCCGCTATCGGAAAAAGCTTCGATTGCAGTCCTGCCGTTCGAGAACATCGGCGGCGACACCAAGTGGGACCGCTTTGCCGATGGACTCACCGAGGACATCATTACCGACCTGTCGCAGTCCAAGGACTTGTTTGTCGTTGCCCGGAATTCAACCGAAATTTACAAGGGCAAACCTGCGGATATAAGAAACGTCGGTCGCGATCTCGGCGTCCACTATGTGCTCGAGGGCAGCCTTCGGCCGATCGAAGACCAGATCCGAGTAACCGCCCAGCTCATTGATGCACGAACAGGCGGCCACGTTTGGTCTAGCCGGTATGATCGGCCTGCCACAGACCTCTTCAACGTGCAGAGCGACGTCACAGAAAAAATTGCAGCCACTCTCACCGGCTACGAGGGCGCGGTTGCTGAAGCCGAACGCTTACTCGTGAGACGAAAGCTCCCCAGCGATTTGACGGCCTATGACACTTATCTCCTTGGGATGGAGGCCAAACACAAGGTTACCAAGGAGGGATTGGAGGAAGCTGAAGGCTTATTCCGCAAAGCTATCGAGCTCGATCCGCAATTGGCACGAGCTTACGTCGGGCTGGCAACTGTCCAATTCTATTTGATTGATCTCGGCTTGGCGCCCTCTGTCGATGAGGCGCTGTCGACGATGATGGACGCGGGCGAGAAGGCAGTGGAGATCGATCCCAACGATGGCACAACGCATACGGCTCTCGCCATGGCCTACGCCTACCACGGGAAGCCGGAGCAAGCTCTCGCCGAGTACAACAGGGCCGAGGCTCTTGCACCCTCTAATGCAGACGTGCTCCTCATCGTCGCCTGGTCTATCGCTCAGTTTGGCGAAACGGACCGGGCCGTGAATCTGGCTGAACGCGCGCTCAAGCTGAACCCTCATTATCCCGACTGGTACAATCAAGGTCTCAGTGTGGTGTTCTTCTTTGGTGGGCAATTCGACAAGGCGGTGAAATACAGATTGCTCGTCAAGGAGCCCGCTGCCCTCGACTATGCCTTCCTGGCCATGGCGAATGCATATCTGGGTCGCGCCGACGACGCAGAGACGGCCGCTGCCAACCTCAAAAAGCTGGATCACACCTGGACCGCAGAACGATATCTCAGTGACGGGGGGGCTATCCGGAAAAGGAGGCCGAGTTGTTTGTTATTGGTGCGCGGAAGGCCGGATTGCCGGACTGCGTGCCTGCCGACAAGCTCAAGGACATGCCCAATCTGATCCGCGTCAAGTCCTGCGACCAGCAACGCGCCAAGTTCACTGGGTGACGGTGCTCTTCGTGCGGCGCAAAGGCGCCCACTAAACTACTTCAAGCTCGGAAAGTTGAACTCGGCGCCGCCGCGGATGCCGGTCGGCCAGCGCGCGGTCACGGTTTTGAGGCGGGTGTAGAAGCGCACGCCTTCAGGGCCGTAGATGGAATGATCGCCGAACAGCGACCGCTTCCAACCGCCGAAGGAGTGGTAGGCGACCGGAACCGGAATCGGCACATTGATGCCGACCATGCCGATTTCGATCGAAGCGGCAAAGGCGCGTGCGGTGTCTCCGTCGCGGGTGAAGATGGCGGTGCCGTTGCCGTATTCGTTGCTGTTGACGAGTTGGGCCGCTTCCTCATAGCCGCCCGTGCGCGCAACGCAAAGAACCGGTCCGAAAATTTCCGTCTTGTAGATGGTCATGTCCCTCGTCACGCGGTCGAACAACGAGCCGCCGAGGAAGAATCCGCGCTCGTAGCCCTGCAGCTCAAGCCCACGCCCGTCAACGACGAGGTCTGCCCCTTCCTTTACGCCCTGGCCGATGAGGCCCTCGATGCGGCGCTTGGCTTCCGCGGTGATGACCGGGCCCATCTCGGACTCGGGATCGGTGGCGGGGCCGACCTTCATCATGCGGATCTTGGGGGCGAGCGCCTCGACCAGCAGGTCTCCGGTTCTCTCGCCGACGGGCACCGCCACCGAGATCGCCATGCAGCGCTCGCCGGCCGAGCCGAAGCCCGCGCCCATCAGCGCATCGACCGCCTGGTCCATGTCGGCGTCGGGCATGACGATCATGTGATTCTTGGCGCCGCCCAGCGCCTGCACGCGTTTGCCCGCGGCGGCCCCCCGCGCATAGATGTATTCGGCTACCGGCGTCGAGCCGACGAAGCTAACGGCCTTGATGTCGGGATGGTCGAGGATCGCATCGACCGCTTCCTTGTCGCCGTGCACGACATTGAGCACGCCGGGCGGGAAGCCCGCCTCCTGGAACAGGTCCCAGATCAGCATCGAGGTGGAGGGATCGCGCTCGGACGGCTTCAGCACAAAGGTGTTTCCGCAAGCGATTGCAACAGGATACATCCACATCGGCACCATGGCCGGGAAGTTGAACGGCGTTATGCCGGCGACCACGCCGAGCGGCGGGCGGTCGGACCAAGAGTCGATCTCGGGTCCGACATTGCGGCTATATTCTCCTTTCAGGAGATGCGGGATGCCGCAGGCGAAATCGACGACGTCGATGCCGCGGGCGAACTCGCCGCGGGCGTCGGCATGCGTCTTGCCATGCTCCTTGGAGATGGTGCGGGCAATCTCCTCGGCGTGACGGTCGAGAAGCTCCTTGAAGCGGAACATGTGGGCGATGCGCTTGAGCGGCGGCGTCGTGGCCCAGCCTGCGGCCGCCTTGCTGGCGGCGGCGACGGCTTCATTGACCTCATCGATGGTCGAAAGCGGCAGATTGGCGGTCTGCTCTCCGGTCGCGGGGTTGTAGACCGGCGCCATACGCCGCGATGCGGAGGTGAACTTGCTTCCATCGATGGCGTTCTGGATGGTGTGCATGGCGGCTGCGCCTTAAGCCTCAATTCGCCGACTTGAGAACGCTTCCGAAAATATCGAAGAGCTGGTCGATCTCCCTCTTCTCGATGATGAGCGGCGGCGAGAGCGCGATGGTGTCACCGGTGGCGCGCACGAGGAGACCGCGATTGAACGCCTCGACGAAGCGCGTGTGCGCCCTCTTCATCGGCTCGCCCGGAATCGGATCGAACTCGATGGCGCCGATCAGCCCGATATTGCGAATGTCGATGACGTGCGGCAGACCCTTCAGCGAATGAACCGCCTCCTCCCAGTAGGGCGCAAGCTCAGCCGCGCGGGTCAAGAGTCCCTCCTCCTTAAAGACCTCGAGCGTGGCGATGCAGGCGGCGCAGGCGACCGGGTGGCCGGAATACGTATAACCGTGGAAGAGATCGATGCCCTCCTCGGGGCCGGCCATGAACGCATCATAAATCTTCGATTTCACCAACACCGCGCCCATCGGAATGGTGCCGTTGGTGATGCCCTTGGCGGTGGTGATGATGTCGGGCGAGACGTCGAAATAGTCAGCGCCGAACGGCGTGCCGAGGCGGCCGAAGGCGGTGATCACCTCATCGAAGATGAGCAAAATGTCGTGCCGGGCAGCGATCGCGGCGAGGCGCTTGAGGTAGCCTTTGGGCGGGATCAGCACGCCGGTCGAGCAGGCGACAGGCTCGACGATGACGGCGGCGATGGTCGAGGCGTCGTGCAGCGCCACGAGACGCTCAAGATCGTCGGCAAGCTCGGCGCCGTGCTCCGGCTCGCCGCGGCTGAAGGCGTTGCGGGCGAGATCGTGGGTGTGGCGAATATGGTCGACGCCGGAGAGAAGCGTACCGAACCATTTGCGGTTGTTGGCGATGCCGCCGACCGAGGTGCCGCCGAAATTGACGCCGTGATAGCCGCGCTCGCGGCCGATCAGGCGCACCTTCGAGGCGTTGCCTTTGGCCCGGTGATAGGCGAGCGCGATCTTGAGCGCAGTCTCGACCGACTCAGAGCCTGAGTTGGTGAAGAACACGTGGTTAAAACCAGGCGGGGCGACGTTGACCAGCTGCGAGGCGCATTCGAAGGCTCGTGGGTGACCCATCTGGAAGGTGCCGGCGAAATCTAGCTCGCCAACCTGCTTGCGGATTGCCTCGACGATCTTCGGCCGGCAATGGCCGGCGTTGACGCACCACAGTCCGGAGGTGCCGTCGAGCACGCGGCGTCCATCGTCCGTGGTGTAGTGAGTGCCTTCGGCGCGAACCAAGAGGCGCGGCGCCTTCTTGTACTCGCGGTTCGCCGAGAACGGCATCCAGAATGCTTCGAGGTCGTTGGTCGCGAGCTTTGCGCTCATGTCACTGCCTGATCCGGTGTTGAAGTCTAGGAGCTCACGCGACCCGGGTCACGGCTTCGGTGAGGCTCGTCTCGAAGATGTCCATGCCGTCGCGAACGATCTGATCGCTCGCGGTGAGCGGCACGAGGAAGCGGATAACGTTGCCGTCGGTCCCGCAGGATAGCAGAATGAGCCCGTTCTCGTTGGCCACTTTCATCAAGGCCTGGGTCAACTGCGGCGCGGGCTCGGCGCTCGCGGTGTCCTTGACGAGCTCGATGGCACACATGGCGCCGAGGCCTCTCACGTCGCCGACGCAGTTCAGGTTCGACCGGGCTTTGATCTGATTGCAGCGGTCGAGGATGATCTTGCCGATGGCATTGGCGCGGTCGCAGAGCTTTTCCTCCTCGATCGCGTCGAGCACGGCGTGGGCGGCGGCGCAGGCGACAGGATTGCCGGCGTAAGTGCCGCCGAGACCGCCTGGGTTCGAGGCATCCATGACGTCGGCGCGTCCGGTTATGGCGGACAGGGGCAAGCCGCCGGCCAGTCCCTTGGCCATCGCCACGACGTCGGCCTTGATGCCCGAGTGCTCGAGCCCGAACATTTTTCCGGTGCGGGCAAAGCCGGTTTGAATCTCGTCGGCGATCAGGACGATGCCGTGCTCGTCGCACAGCGTCCTGAGCGAGCGGAGGAAGTCGAAGGGAGCGATATAGAACCCGCCCTCCCCCTGCACCGGCTCGACGATGATGGCGGCAATGGTCGAGGCATCGGTCGGATATTTGCACAGCGCCTTCAGCGCCGCGAGGCTCTGCTCGCTGGAGACCCCGTGATAGCTGTTGGGGAAGGCGACGTTGTAGACGTCGGCGGGGAACGGTCCGAAGCCCTTCTTGTAAGGGACGACCTTGCCGGTGAGCGCCATGCCCAAATGGGTGCGGCCGTGGAAGCCGCCGCTGAACGAGACGATCCCCGGACGGCCGGTAAAAGCGCGCGCGACCTTCACCGCGTTCTCGACGGCTTCCGCGCCGGTCGAGACCAGCATGGTCTTGGCCGGTCCGGGAACGGGGGCAAGCGCGTTCAGCCGCTCGGCCAAGTGCACGTAGGATTCATAAGGCGTGACCTGGAAGCAGACGTGGCTGAACGCCTTCAACTGCTCCTCGACGGCGGCCACCACCTTCGGATGCTGATGGCCCGTATTGACCACGGCGATGCCGGAGGCGAAGTCGATATAGCGCTTGCCGTCCTCGCTCCAGATCTCGGCGTTCTTGGCGCGCTTGGCGTAGATGGCGGTGGCATGGCTGACACCGCGCGGCACGGCCGCGATTCTGCGCTCATGAAGCTCGGCCGAATTTGGCATGTGGACGTTCCGTTCCCTTCGTTAAGTCTTCTTAGAGCGCAAGACATCAGGACTGAAGCACGACAGGGCTCGATCCGCCCCAGCTCACCCAGACTTTCTCGCCGGCGCTGAAATTGTCCTGGTCAAAACGGGAGCGGTTGGGACGCGAGATCCGGATCAGCCGGCCGTTGGCAAGCAGGACGTGGTAGATCGAGATATCGCCGAGATAGGAGATGTCCTTGATCTCTCCCTTGGCGACATTGTGAGCAGCCGCACACTCCGGCAGCGCGGGCGGAGCGTCGGCATCCTTGTGCAGGTTCATTTTCTCGGGGCGGATCGCAACCCAGACGGAGGAATCCTCCTTGCCGGGCACACCATGGGGCACCTGGACGGGATAAGGGTCGAGCTCAGGGCAGGCAACGATGGCCTCGTCGGGCTTGTCGTCGATCAGCTTGCCCTCGAACATGTTCACCGAGCCGATGAAGTCGGCGACAAAGCGGGAGGCCGGAAACTCGTAAAGGTCGGAGGGCGTGCCAAGCTGGGCGATCGAGCCCTTGTTCATGACGGCGACGCGACAGGCAATCGCCAGGGCCTCGGTTTGGTCATGGGTGACCATGATGAAGGTGATGCCGACCTTCTGCTGCAGCTGGGATAGCTCGAAGCGCATGGCCTCGCGTAATTTGGCGTCGAGCGCCGAGAGCGGCTCGTCGAGCAGCAGAACCTTCGGCTTCTTCACCAGAGCGCGGGCGAGCGCCACGCGCTGGCGTTGACCGCCCGACAGTTGATCAGGCATGCGTGCGGCAAGGTGGCCGAGCTGCACGAGGTCAAGCGCCTCCTGCACGCGCCTGTCCCGCTCGGACTGGGGTACGCCATCGACCTTGAGACCGTAGGCGACGTTGTCGGCGACCGACATATGCGGAAA
>DATDLA010000263.1:0-3343 GCA_036519535.1 Methyloceanibacter sp. | reverse complement strand
CTTGACCTGCGAAATATCGCCGACGGCGAAGAAGATGCCCGACTTGGTCAGCGAGTGCAGCGCCATGTGCAGCAGCCCGGCGAAATTCGCGATCGGTCCGCCGAGCCCGAAGGCGAAGGTGATGAGGCCCATATGCTCGATTGAGGAGTAGGCGAACAGGCGTTTAATGTCGCGCCGCCGATAAAGCATGAAGGCGCCGAACAGGAGCGAGACGAGCCCCATGCCGATCATCAGCGGCCCCGGAGCAAGCGCCTCCGGATTTCCGGCGAGCAGCATCTTGCAGCGGAGCAGCGCGTAGAGCGCGACGTTGAGCAGTAGCCCTGAGAGCACCGCAGTGATCGGCGTTGGACCTTCGGCATGGGCGTCGGGCAGCCAGGCATGCAGGGGACAGAGACCGATCTTGGTGCCATAGCCTAACAGCAGGAAGACGAAGGCGAGGTTGAGCATCGCCGGCTCGAGCGAAGCGGCGTGGGAGACGAGGTCGGTCCACACCATGGCGTTGAGGCCGGCGCCCATCACCGGCTCCGCCGCCATGTACACAAGGATGGTGCCGAACAGGGCAAGGGCAATGCCGACGCTGGCGAGAATGAAATATTTCCACGCCGCCTCGATCGCAGCGTGGGTGCGGTAGATACCGACCATGACCACGGTGGTGAGCGTGGCAAGCTCGATCGCCACCCACATCACACCGATATTGTTGCTGAGGAGCGCAAGCACGAAGCAGAGCGTCAGCGCCTGATAGAGCGCGTGGTAGAGCTTGAGGAAGGCCGGCGTCACCCTGCCGGTTTCGAGCTCGTACTCGACATAGGTCGCGCTGAACACGCTGGTGGTGAAGGCGACAAAGGTGATGAGCACCACGAAGATAGTGTTGAACTCATCGACCAGCACATAGGCCCCGGGGGCAGGGCGCTCGACCCACAGCAGCGACAAGCCGGCGAGGAAGGTCAGGAAGGACGCCCCGGCATTGACGTAAGCGCTGAGCTTTGAGCCCGGCATCAGCGAGATCACCGCCGCGGCTAGCGCCGGAATAAGAAAGAGGAAGGTCACGGGCCCGAAGCTCATCCGTGCTCACTCCGGTAGCGGTCTAGCGCCGCGATATCGACCGTGTCGAAACGCTCGCGGATGCGGAATAGGAAAATGCCGATGACGATGAAGGCGATCAGGATGGAAAAGGCGACGCTGATCTCGACCACGAGCGGCATGCCTTTGGCACCGGTGGCGGCAAGCACGAGCCCGTTCTCCAGTGACATGAAGCCGACCACCTGACTCACGGCGTTCCGGCGCGTCACCATCATCAGCAGGCCGAGCAGCACCACCGAGAGGGCAAATGCGAGGTCCTCGCGGGCTAGCAGACCGGCGCCTTCGGTGGCGCGGAGCGTCACCACCATGGCAAGCGCCACCAGCCCCATGCCGAGCAGCATGGTAAGGCCGATGCCGCCTACGGTCTCGATCTCACGCTGGATGCCGAGCTTCACGATCATGCGGTGAAGCGCCACGGGTATGACGATCGCCTTGAACAGAAGCGCGATCGCCGCGGTGATATAGAGCTGCGGCGCGTCCTGGATGTAGGCCTGCCAGGCGACGGATAGCGCCAGCACCACGGCATGAAGCGCATAGACGTTGAGCAGTGCGTAGAGCCGGTCCTGGTAGAGCAGCATGAAGCTCACCAGAACCAGCGAGCCTGCAAGGAGATGCGCGATGTCGAAATTGAGCCCCTGCATCTAGGGACTCCGCGACACGAAGAGGAGGAGCGTGGCGAGCAGCGCGAGCATAAGCGCGACACCCATGAATTCAGGCACGCGGAACACGCGCATTTTGGCGATTGAGGTCTCGAAGACGGCGAGCAGAAACCCTCCGGCGGCGAGCTTGGCAACGTAGGCGACGATGCCGATAAGCATCGCCTTTATCCCTGCGTCGGGGCCGGCGATGCCCCAGGGTACGAACAAGCAGGCGATCAGCGAGACATAGAGAAGAAGCTTCAGCTGCGCCGACAGGTCGATCAGCGCAAGATGCCGCCCGGAATATTCGAGCACCATCGCCTCATGCACCATGGTGAGTTCGAGATGCGTAGCAGGGTTGTCGACCGGAATACGCGCGTTCTCGGCGATGGCAACGATGATCAGCGCGATCAGCGCGAGGCCAAGCGAGAATCGCAAGCCAGCCTCGCCAGAGGCCAGGTACTCCGCCATGGTAGAGAGCTGGGTGGAGCCCGCGGCGAGCGCCAGCGTGAACACGATCATCAGCATCGCCGGCTCGGCAAGCGAGGCGATCATCACCTCACGGCTCGATCCGATGCCGCCAAAGCTCGTGCCGACGTCGAGGCCGGCGAGGGCGAGGAAGAAGCGTGCGAGCCCGAGCAGCGCGATGATGGCGATAAGGTCCGCAGACCAGGAAAACATCAAGCCTGTGGCGAAACTCGGCACCAGCGCCGCGGCGACCCAGGTCGCGGCGAAGATGAGATAGGGGATGGCGCGGAACGGCCACGAGGCGCTTGCCGCCAGCACCACGTCCTTACGCAGGAGCTTGATGATGTCGCGGTAAGGCTGGATGAGGGGCGGACCCTGCCGGCGCAGCAGCCGCGCCTTGACCTTGCGCACGAAGCCGACGAGGAGCGGCGACAGAGCGAGCACCAGGAGCATCTGCACGACCTGCACTGCGAGCGTTGCGATCATGGCCACACCGCAAGCACGAGAAGGAGGCCGACGAGCGAGACAAAGACGAAGCCGAGATAGTGGCGGATGCTGAGATACTGCAGAATGTTCAGCCGGTCCGCGACGTAGGCGACGGCCTTGGCGATTGGCTCATAGAGGGCATCCCAGATTGTGTCGGTGAGTTGCACCACGAGCCGCGCCGGCCTTTGATCGCCCGGCGGCGGCATGTCGACCTGCTCGCTCGCCCGGAACACGAGCGTGCCGAACACGCGGCGGATCGGCTGGGCGAAGCTCGATGCGCTGTATTGCGTCGCCGTGCTCGGGTCCGGATAACCGCAATCCCAGGCAGGACCGCGCCGGAGCCTGTTCGAGGCAAATTGGTGGATGACGACCGCGACGGCGACGCCGGAGAACACCATGAACAGGAACACGAGGAGGCCATTATACGAGCTGCGGCCCTCGGCGATGGGGACGACGGAGAGATAGGGCACGCCCTTCTGCAGCGGCATGCTGTCGCCGACCATCGACGTGGCGACAGGAGCGAGCGCATCGATGAAATAGCCGGGAAGGATGCCGGCAAGCAGACAGAGTGCGGCGAGCGCGAACATCGAGGTAAGCGAGAAGGCATCGGCCTCATGGGCGCGTGAGGCGGCTTCGGTGCGCGGCCGGCCGAGAAAGGTGATGCCGAAGGC
>DATDLA010000262.1:0-3152 GCA_036519535.1 Methyloceanibacter sp. | reverse complement strand
CACCGTGACGATCGTATGACCGGGGCCTAGGTCGCGGGCAAGGCGGATGGCGCCGGCAATATTGATGCCGCTCGACCCGCCGAGGCAAAGACCTTCCTCGCTGAGCAGGTTGAACAAGACCGGCAACGCCTCGGCATCGGGGATCTGATAGGCCTCGTCGATCACGGCGCCTTCGAGATTGGCGGTGATACGGCCCTGGCCGATCCCTTCGGTGATCGAGCTTCCTTCCGACTTGAGCTCGCCGTGCTTGTAATAATTGTACAGCGCCGCGCCCATCGGGTCGGCAATGCCGATGGCGATGTCATTGTTCTTCGCCTTCAATCCCATGGAGACGCCGGCGAGCGTGCCGCCGGTGCCCACGGCGCAGATGAAACCGTCGACCTTGCCTTGCGTATCGTTCCAGATCTCGGGCGCCGTCGTCTCGATATGGCCCTGGCGGTTGGCGACATTGTCGAACTGGTTGGCCCAAATGGCGCCGTGCGGCGCGGTGGCGGCAAGCTGCTCGGCGAGGCGCCCGGAATATTTCACGTAGTTGTTCGGGTCCTTGTAAGGGACGGCGGGGACCTCGATCAGCTCGGCGCCGGCAAGCCTGAGCATGTCCTTCTTCTCATCGGACTGCGTGTCGGGAATGACGATGACCGTTTTTAGCCCCAGCGCATTGCCGACCAGGGCAAGCCCGATGCCGGTATTGCCGGCTGTGCCTTCCACCACGGTGCCGCCCGGCTGCAGCCGTCCGGAATTGAGCGCGTCGCGGATGATGAAGAGTGCGGCGCGGTCCTTCACCGACTGGCCCGGGTTCATGAACTCGGCCTTGCCGATGATGGTGCAGCCCGTCTCTTCCGACGCGCGCTTGAGCTTGATCAGCGGGGTGTTGCCGATCGCCTCGATGATGCCGTTACGGTAATGCACGGGAAGGTCCAGATTTTCTCGACTCGTGGCGGCAACCTAATGAGCCGCGTCCGCCCCCGCAAGGTGCCGGATTTTCAACGTTGGCGCCGTCAGGCAATGTTTTGCCGAGATTGCCGTCAAATCCCTAATGCAGGGCCACAGAGGCGACGGCGCGGGCAATCTTGTCGGCGCCCCAGGCCTTGACCGGGTCCGGCGGATCGAGCGGGGAGGGGATGTCAGTGCCTTGGCCTGTCTGGGACAGCGTCACGCTGCCGGCCTGATTGGACACGACGACTTCGCCTTCGAGCAGCAGCACCCCATATTTTCCTTCGATCGGCCCGCCCCAGAACTCGGTACCGCGCACGCCAATATCGGCCATCGGTGTGGTGACCGCGATCGTGCTTCCCTTCATCTCTTTAATGCGGCCCGAGGCAAAGCGAAAGGCGCCCTTGGCGGCGAGAAGCACGGTCGCGCCCGTGCTCTGGTCGGGGTCATAGACATAGCGGTCGATGATCACGCTCGCCTTTTCCCCGAGCGTCAGCACCGTATTGTCGCGGAAGGTGATCTTCAGCCGACCCTCTGGCCCGGTGCGAAGCTCGTCCTTCATATGCACCGGGGTGCCGATCATGGCGGCGGCGGCAGTTTCGCCGGAGACGATCTTGGCCTCGTTCTCGACCTTGTCGACGAAACCGACGGCCGCCGGGTCATCGGCCGCGTTGGCAGCGAGCGGGAGGCCAAGGAAGAAAAAAAGCGCAAACAGGCGCAAACGCATCCTCGGAGCGTGCATGGCGGCTCTCCGTTACAACGAACCATCCATCGGCGGAGGCCCATCATAGACGAAGGAATGCTCGTGGCGCGACAGGCGCCGGAGCAACTCTGCGTGACTTGTTCCCTAAGGCGAGAGCTGTGTTATAGACCCCCCGCAACAGGCGGGTGTTCAGCGGGCGTGGTGGAACTGGTAGACACGCCAGATTTAGGTTCTGGTGGCTTCGGCCGTGGGGGTTCGAGTCCCTCCGCCCGCACCAACAACGCAACGGACTAGGGCATAGATGGACATTACCGAAGTGACGACAGAGGGCCTCCGCCGCGAGTTGAAGGTGGTGGTCGGCGCCGACGAGCTCGAGCGGCGCCTGTCGGCGCGCCTCGACGACCTGAAAGACCGGGTGAGGATCAAGGGCTTTCGGCCCGGTCATGTGCCGAAGGCGCATCTGCGCAAAGTGTATGGACGCTCGGTGATGGCCGAAGTCGTGCAGCAGGCCGTCACCGAAACCAGCCGCGAAGCCATCTCGCAGCGGCAGGAGCGTCCTGCCTTTCAGCCCAACATCGCGCTGCCTGAGGATGAGAAGGAGATCGAGAAGATCTTCTCAGGGTCCGCCGACCTCGCTTACACCATGTCCTTCGAGGTGCTGCCCAAGTTTGACGCCATGGATTTCGGCAAGATCGAGGTGGAGAAGCCGATTGCCGAGGTGACCTCCGCCGACGTCGACAAGGCGCTCGAACGCTTGAGCAACGCCAATCCGCTCTATAAGGCGAAAGACGGACCGGCGGCTGAAGGCGACCGCCTGATCATCGACTTCAAGGGCACGATCGACGGCGAGGAATTCAAGGGCGGCAGCGCCGAGGATGCGCAAGTGGTGCTCGGCGGCCGCAACTTCATTCCGGGCTTCGAGGAAGGCCTCGCCGGCGTCAAGACCGGCGAGCAGCGCGCCGTCGACGCGACCTTCCCGGCCGACTATCCGGAAGCGAGGCTCGCCGGAAAGGCCGCCCGCTTCGACGTCACGGCCAAGGAGGTGGCAAGCCCTGAGGCGCCGACCATCGACGACGACTTCGCCAAGGCGCTCGGCTTAGAGTCGGTCGAAAAACTGCGGGAGATGGTCAAGCAGCGTCTGGAGCAGGACCGCATGACGGCGTCACGGTTGAAGCTGAAGCGGGCGTTGCTCGACAAGCTCAACTCAAGCTACGACTTCGAGCTGCCTCCGACTCTGGTCGACAATGAGTTCCAGGCCATCTGGCGGCAGGTGACGAGCGATCTCGAGCAGGCGAAGCGAAGCTTCGAGGACGAGGGCACGACCGAAGAGAAGGCGAAAGCCGAATATCGCGACATTGCCGCCCGGCGCGTGCGGCTCGGCCTGATCCTGTCGGAGGTCGGCACCCGCAATAAGATCGAGGTCTCAGACGACGAGGTGAACCGCGCGCTGCTCGAGCGGGTCAGGCAGTTCCCGGGCCAGGAGCGCAAGGTCTACGACTTCTACCGCAACAATCCC
>DATDLA010000261.1:0-3589 GCA_036519535.1 Methyloceanibacter sp. | reverse complement strand
CAAAGCAGATATGCACAGCTTTCACCAATACTTATGCACAAGGTCCGTCCTTCCAAGTCCGCAGGAATTCCTGGTCCTGGCGCAGGGGTTGGGCTGCGCATCTGCTATTGTCTGATCTCTTTGCACGGAGGCTGCCCTTGCCGTTTCCGCCTGGCCTTTCGAATGCCGATTTCGATTCTGCCTGCAAGGAGCTCCGCATCATCGTCGGTGACGATCGGGTGGTGACGGCGGAGGATCGGCTGGCGAGCTATTTCGATCCTTATTCGCCCGGCCTCGCGGATGAATACGCCCCATCCGGTGCCGTCCTTCCGGCAAGTGTGGACGAAGTGAGAGGCGTGCTCGGCGTCGCCAATCGCTACCGCCTGCCGCTGTGGACCGTCTCGCTCGGCCGCAACTATGCCTATGGCGGCGCCGCTCCCTGCCTCAAGGGGTCGATGATCCTCGACCTCAACCGCATGCGGGCCATCGAGGTCGACGCCGAACTTGCCTACGCCGTGGTCGAGCCCGGCGTCACCTATCTCGACCTCTACAAATTCATCCGGGACAAGAACTATCCCTTGTGGATCGACTGTCCCGACCCCGGCTGGGGCAGCGTGCTCGGCAACACGCTCGAGCACGGTATCGGCTACACGCCCTATGGCGACCACGCCGGGCATCAATGCGGCATGGAGGTCGTTCTTGCCGACGGCGAGGTGGTGCGCACCGGGCTCGGCGCCATGACCGGCAACCCCGCCTGGCCGCTCTACAAATACGCCTTCGGCCCCACGCTCGACGGGCTCTTCATGCAATCGAATTTCGGCGTGGTCACCAAGATCGGCGTCTGGCTAATGCCTGAGCCAGAGGGTTTCTCGGTGATCGAAATGATGTTCCGGCGCGAGGAGGACATCGTGCCGATGATCGATGCCCTTCGGGTGCTCCGGCTCGACGGCATTGTTCCGACCGCAACCATCGCCAACTGGATGCGCATCGCCGCCGGCAATACCACGCGCGCCGAATGGTATGACGGCAAGGGCGCGCTGCCGCAAAGTGCCATCGACAGGCTGATCAAGGAGATGGAGATCGGCTATTGGGGCATGCGCTTCGGCCTTTATGGGCGGGAGAAGATCGTGGCCGGCCAGCGCGAAGCGGTGGAGGGGGCGTTTTCCCGCATCGAAGGCGTGGAGATGGGCGTCGCCACATATAAGCGCGGCGAAGCGATCGCGCCCGAGCACGGAACGCTCGCCGGCATTCCGAGCGTCGACCTGATGCCGCTCAATTGGCTCGGCGGCGCCGGCGCCCATATCGAGTGCCCGCTGGTGGTGCCGATGCGGGGCAAAGAGTTTCTCGATCTCTATCGGCGGCGCACCGCGCTGTTCAACGCCGAAGGCTTCGACCATTATTGCGGCCTGACCAGCACGAGCCCACGCTCCTTCATCAACACCGGCTCCATCATTTTCGACCGCAACGACGCCGAGCAATGCGCCCGCGCTCGCGCACTCGGCAAGACCTTGATCGAAGACGCACATAAGCGGCAGTTGGCCGGCTACCGCGCCCATATTTCCGAGATGGATTTCGTCGCCGAGCAATTCGATTTCAACGACCACGCCGCCATGCGTCTCTATGAGCGGCTGAAAGATGCGCTCGATCCGGGCGGCATACTCTCGCCGGGAAAGCAGGGCATCTGGCCAAAGGCCTTGCGCAAGGCAAAGGACGAGAAGGTCGACAAGCCGTGACGCTGCCGCTCGCCATGGATCGCCGGGATGTGCTGAAGCTCGGCGGCGCGGCGGCGATCGCGCTTCTTGCCCCGGCCGGCGCGGCCTCGGTCGCCGCTCTGCGCAGCGGCACCGCGGCATCGACGATCGTCCTTGCCGATCCCCGCTACGCCGAGAGCGCGATCTTTGCCGCGAGCCTTGAGCGGCAAGGCGCCAAGGTCATTCCGCTTGCCTTCGACCGCGCCAGAACTTGGTTCGATGCGGTCGAGCCGCTTCTGCCGCTTGGCCTTCGCTCTCTCGCCGGGCTCACCCTTGAATCGGACCTGTTCGCGCTCGAGCGCCTCGCCGAACGCTCAGGCGCGCGGACATGCTATGTGGGCTTGCATGATTGGCGGTGCCGGCAGGGCTCGGTCCATCGGCTATCGGCGACGATCGAGCTCGACCCAATCGCGACGGCTCTCGTCAATGGCAAGGAGTGTTGGGCAGAAAGTCTGGGAGAGGCGCTCGGCCTAACGAAGATGGAAAGTCGGGAGGAGAGGAGGCTCGCTCTCAATTGCCCGATGCCCGCGGCCAGAGGCCCGCGTTTTTTTGTCTCCTGGCTGATACGTTGGACGGCTTAGCCTGCGAACGGCCTCAGCTAATGCGCCCAGCGGCGGGCCTGTTGCGAGGCGACGATCATGCCGGTCTGCGCGTCTTCCGGCAGGAGCTTGGCAATCACGCCCATGGCAAGCTCGATCGAGATCTCGCTGCCCCCGCATTCCTTAAGTTGGTCGCGCAGCCACCCGTAGATCTCTTCATCGCCGGCCTTCAGACCGGCGGCGATCTCCTCGAACATCTGCGTCAAAGATCCAGTTGCCATCGCCCCCCTCCACTGTGCCCCGCCCTCAGGGGCACATGGCTCAAGTCCCCAACCTCCTCTACGAATCCGCCACTGCGACTCAGTATGATAGCGGGGAATGCTGCAACTGCGAAGCGTTCTTGCAGCAACAGTCGGCGACCAAATACCGGTATTTCAGTAGGTCTCGCCTCGTTCGCCGGCGAAAGAGAGTGGCGTCTTTGCCACAGCGCCCACACTGTCGTCGCCGGGAAGCTCGGCGATTCCCCCGCCGCCATAGGGGGCCGGCTGGCAGAAATGGCGGCCGTTTCGCGCATTGGTGAGGAGCAGGTCGAGGTGAAAATGGTTTGCGTGATAGGGATCGCTGCCCGGACCGAGCACGGTGTAGAACTCCGCACAGGCGCCGGCGAAGGCTGCCTGCAGAAATGCGCGTTCCGCCGGGCCTCCCCGCCACCAATCCCGCAACACGCTGATCTCGCGGCCGCTCGCCAGCCGGAAGCCGGCAACGTCCAGCGCATTGCCGAAAGCGTGCTCGGAGAGCGGGCCGAAATGGCTGCCGTTCCGCCCGCGGCAGCCATAGGAGGCGATTTGCCTGATGCCGACGACCGGCTCGCCGAACGTGCGGTAGGCCGCCGGCTGCACGGAATTCTTGACCCAGCGATTGAGGGACGCCGTCATCGGGCAGTTGATGGTCGCGGTAGGCGTGACGGCGACACGCCAGTCAATCAGTCCTGAAACCTTGAGCGGCGCGTCCATGCCGCAAGATCTGCCGCCGACGCTGCCGGCCGATTGGACGAAAGCCGAGGCCCGCACCTCGCCGCTCGCGAGGCAAGCGGCCTCCGCCTCTGCCCGCCATTGGGCGCGCGGCTCGGCCAGCCGGTTGGCGGCGCAGCCGACCATAAGCGCTGCAACCCCCACGCAAGCGGCCAAATACGCAACCCGGACCCCCATGCCTCCTAAAATGCCTGTGGGGCGTGAACAATCTTTCAATGGCCCGGTAGGCCCTTAATCAGGTCAGGAGCAGCAAGACGCCCATGGCGATCAGCGCCGCGGCCCAGATGAG
>DATDLA010000260.1:0-3463 GCA_036519535.1 Methyloceanibacter sp. | reverse complement strand
TCACCGAAGCTACCGCTGCCGAATGGCTGGCGCTCAATATGGTTCCGTGCGTCGGTGGGAGCTGGCTGGTCGCGCGGGGCAAACCCGATCTTGCGGCAATTAGGCAGGAGGCGAGAGTCGCCGCACGTCTTGCGGGACTTGAGAAAGTTGGCGCCCCGTAGGGGTTTCGAACCCCTGTTTCCGGCGTGAGAGGCCAGCGTCCTGGGCCACTAGACGAACGGGGCGTTCCGTTCCGGCCAAGCGAGCGAGAAGCTATAGCTTGGGCTGATGAAACGGATCAAGGCTTATTGATGCGCTATCGCTTCGCTGCTTGAGTGCAGTCTATTGCTGCTTGAGCCTGACATGAGCGACAACCTTGCCGCTGGCAAGATCGATGACGGCGATCTCCGGCCCCGCCGGCCCATTAAGATGCACGGCAAGCCGATTTCCGTCGAGCGACATGGCGCTGACCGCGGCGCCGGCCGGTACCGGCAGATCGATGCTCAACGCCGCCTGCCCCGGCACGCTCCGCGCGGCCGTGAGGCTCCCATCTTGTGCCGGATGCGAGGCCTGATAGACAATGGCGGCGAGCACGAAGGCGAAGCCCCCGACGAGCAACACCCCCATCACGATGACTGCGATCTTGAGGATGCGCACCTGACGCGGCGTGAAGACGGTTCCCGTCAAGACGGTGCCCGGTACCGTGCTACTGCTCTGGGGCTCGCTGGCCACGGACATTCCTGAAACCTCATGCCTGTTTCGACCGAGCGACTGACGGCAGAAGCCGATGAGAGCCACTCCGGCCAGAGGCTCGACCGTTTCTTAAGCGATCGGCTGCCCGGCTTGAGCCGCACCCGCCTCCAGGCCTTGATCAGGCAGGGCCGCGTAACGCTCGGGCCCGCGACCATAGAAGACGTGAAATACTCGGTCAAACCGGGTGACCGCTTCTCGATCAGCGTGCCGCCGGCGGTGAGCGCAAAGCCGGTGGGCCAGGCAATTCCGCTGAACGTGGTCTATGAGGACGACGCTATCATCGTCATCGACAAGCCTGCCGGCCTCGTCGTGCATCCCGGCGCCGGCAATATCGACCGCACCCTGGTCAACGCCCTCATCGCCCATTGCGGGGCAAGCCTTTCAGGCATCGGCGGCGTGGCGCGGCCCGGCATCGTGCATCGTCTCGACAAGGACACGAGCGGCCTCGTGGTGGTGGCCAAGACCGACCAGGCCCATCGCGCCCTCTCCGATCAGTTCGTCGATCATGGCCGCGAGGGGTCGCTCGAGCGCGGCTATCTCGCCCTTGTCTGGGGCGCGCCGCCGCGTCCCCATGGCACCATCAAGGCCCCGATCGGCCGCCACAAGACGAGCCGCACCAAGATGGCGGTCGTCCCCGTGACCAAAGGAGGACGCGAAGCGGTGACCCACTATCAGGTGCTCGCGACCTTCGGCCGCGGGGGCGAGCCCATCGCCTCGCTGCTTGAGTGCCTGCTCGAGACCGGCCGCACCCATCAGGTGCGGGTGCATCTTGCCTCGATTGGCACGCCTTTGATCGGGGATCCGGTTTACGGAACCGGCTTCAAATCCAAGCTCCGCAAGCTTCCGCTAGCCGCGCAAGACAAACTTGCAAGCTTCAAGCGCCAGGCGCTGCACGCCGCGGCACTAACCTTCGTGCATCCGCTGACCGGGACCTTACTGGAATTTAATAGTCCACTGCCCGATGATTTTGCCATGATCGTCGAGGCCCTCAAGGAACTGTGAAGGTTCCCCGGTCTTTAATCCTTGCGGCAAACGTTCTATAGAGGGGGCGCCGGGGGGCATTAAGGTGAAAAGATGCGGCCGGCGTTAGGCCGCGGGAGACGTGCTCTCATGGCCTCGCAGAGTCTACCGAGTGTCGGCGCGCATGGCGGGCTGACCCGCTACCTTGAAGAGATCCGGCAATTTCCCATGCTGGAGCCTCAAGAGGAATATATGCTCGCCAAGAGCTGGCGCGAGCATGGCGACCGCGACGCTGCCCACCGGCTCGTCACCTCCCATCTCCGTCTCGTTGCCCGCATCGCCATGGGCTATCGCGGCTATGGGCTGCCCATCGGCGAGGTCGTCTCGGAAGGCAATGTCGGGCTGATGCAGGCGGTGAAGCGCTTCGATCCCGACAAGGGCTTCCGGCTTGCCACCTACGCCATGTGGTGGATCAGGGCCGCGATCCAGGAATACATCCTGCGCTCATGGAGCCTCGTGAAGATGGGCACCACCGCCGCGCAGAAAAAACTCTTCTTCAACCTGCGCAAGATCAAGGGGCAGCTCAAGGCGCTCGACGAGGGCGATCTGCGCCCCGATCAGGTGAAGCGCATCGCCACCCAGCTCGGCGTCACCGAGGAGGACGTGGTCTCCATGAACCGGAGACTCGCCGGCGACTCATCGCTGAACGCGCCGGTGCGCAACGATAGCGAGAGCGGCGAGTGGCAGGACTGGTTGGTCGACGACACCATGGATCAGGAGACCGCGCTCGCCGAGTCGGAAGAGGCTCAGCGGCGGCGCGGTATGCTCAACAATGCGCTCAAGGGCCTGAACGAGCGCGAGCGCCGGGTGTTCGAAGCCCGGCGGCTCGCCGAGGACCCGCTGACGCTCGAAGAGCTGTCGGCCGAGTTCGGCGTGAGCCGGGAGCGTATTCGCCAGATCGAGGTGCGCGCCTTCGAGAAGGTGCAGAAGGCGGTGCAGAAGGCTGCTGCCGCCGCGGAAGCTCCGGAAGCCGCGGCCGCAAGCTGACGCCGCGCATGGCATTGTTGTAGTTCCGCCCTCCGAGCCATACACCTGCGTCATTCCGGCGGAAGCCGGATTCCAATTTTTTGTCTTCGCGCGTACCGCGCTGCTGGATACCGGCTTTCGCCGGTATGACGGGGCATGAGCGTGATGAACCACCTTCTGATCGAAGGCGTCGAGGTCGCCTATCTCGACCAGGGCAAAGGGGCCGCTCGTCATCATCGCCCATTGCAGCTCGGCCTCGCACAAGGAGTGGCTGCAGCTGATCGAGGAGCTTGCTCCCGATTGGCGCGTGCTCGCGCCTGACTTTATCGGCTATGGGCAGTCGGGCGCTTGGCCTGAAGGCAAGGGTTTCACCGGTCAGGCCGATCTCGTCGTGCTGCTCGAGCTCGCCAATAAGACCGAGAAGCCTATCCACTTGGTCGGCCACTCCTATGGCGCGGCTTTGGCGCTTGAGGCCGCGCGCGGGCTCGGGTCCAAGGTGCAGAGCCTGACCCTGGTCGAACCTGTTGCCTTTAACCTGCTCCGCACGGAGCGCCGTCCTGAATGGGCCGAGATCGAGCAGCTCGGCATCGCGGTGCTGACCGCCGTGTCGAACGGCAACGATCGCGACGCCGCGGCAGTCTTCATGCGCTATTGGCTCGGCCGCTTGCGCTGGTGGCTGTCGCCGGAGAAGTTCAAGGCGGCGATCACCGCCACCATCCGCAAAGTTGCGCTCGAATTCATGATC
>DATDLA010000259.1:0-4789 GCA_036519535.1 Methyloceanibacter sp. | reverse complement strand
AGGCGCTGCTTCATGATGGCGACGAGTGGCACGAGCAGCGTGGCGCCGACGATCATGGCAATCAGCGAGCCGAGCACGAAGTAATGGGTCGCCCAATAGTCGAACACGCTCGAGCCCCAAGCGCCGATGGCGTGCGCCGTGCCGGCGAACACACCGGCCTGGATGGGCGTCACGCCGGGACCGGCGAAGATCGGGATGCAAAGCAAGAGACCGATGGCAAGGGCGGCCACGGTCTTCAGCACCCAGTTTGGCGTCTCGACCGATCCGGCAAGGGCGAATTTCGGCGCACGGTCGGTATCGAACATGCCCCAATAGGCGCCCACACTGCCTTCAAAGGTTTTCCACGGCTGGTCGAAGGCCTCAACGATCGAGTAGTCGATTCCCATGGCGTCGGCGCGGGCGACGAAATCGCGGATGATATCCGCCTGCGCCACCGGATCGGGCACCGCGGCAAGGCGATTAAGGCCGGCGCTCGGCCAGCCAAACTCCGCGATCACGATGCGCTTGCCGGGATAGGCTTGGCGCAGCCGCTGATAGATTTTGATCGCGTGATCGACGGCGACCGAGCTCGGCAGTCCTTCCCAGTAGGGCAGAATATGGACGGCGAGGTAATCGACGGCAGAAGCGAGCTCCGGATGCTCAAGCCAAATGTTCCACACCTCGGCCGTGGTGACCGGCACTGAAACCTGCCGCTTCACTCGCTGGATCTTGGCGATGAGGTCCTGAACACCGGGCCCGCGATTGAGCACGGAGCTGCGATAGAGCGTTTCGTTGCCGACGATGATGCTGTCGATGTTGCGGTTGCGCTTGCTAAGCGCAATCGCGGTCTCGATCTCTTTCTCGTTCTGCTCGTCCCATTCATTGATCCAGGCGCCGAGCGTCACATGCAATCCGAATTCGGACGCAAGCTCCGGCACCGCGTCAAGCCCATTGCCGACGCTATAGGTGCGGATGGCGCGGGTATAAGGCGCGATCACGGCGAGGTCCGACCTGATCTGCTCCTCGGTCGTCACGTCCCTCTCGCCGTCCCGGCCGGCTGCGATCGGCGAGAAGGAGACGCTGGCGAACTGCCCGACCACGTTCGGGGGCGAAACCCGCTCGTGCATGAGGAACCAGCCCGCCGCATGCAGGACGGTCGCGAGCGCGACCACGAGGACGACACCGATACTGCGCATTTCTGGGAGTCTTTCAGCCTGATCCGGCATGGCTTGGCCCTGGCCGCCAACAGACGGCATAAGGCCGGAAGTCCCTCATAAACTCTTGCTAGTTCGGAATTGTTCCGCTCTTGGCCGGAGGGCCGTTGGTCGTTCGGCTCGCGGCGGTGGTTGTCCCTTCTGGATCGAGCCAGCAGTCGTGGACCCGCGCAGCAAGCCGGTCCGCGGCTTTTGGATCGATTGGTCCCTGACGAATGACGCAGCGAAAGGTGAGTTTCAGATGCTCGGCGGAGCAGCCGAAACGGTCGTAGAGATCGAGATAGCGCCGGGCCGTGTCGACGTCATCGCGCCACAACAGGCTCGTGATCCTGCGCCCGGTCCACACGCACTCCGCTGACCCAGCGGAGAGCGAGAGCCGCGAAGCGGCTTCCCGATACTCCTCGATCTCTTGCTTGATCCGTTCTTCTGCCTGCTGCTCGGCAGTCTTCTGGTCCTCGGGCTTTTGTTCGCCCTTAGCCTCGGGTGGCTTCTGCTCCCCCTGCTCCGGCGGCCTCTGCTCGACCCCTTTACTCTGCGCTGAGGCGACGGTGAAAGACGTTAATAAAAGGCCGCCTGCTAACAGAGCGGCGGAACAAAAAGCGAATCGCATGTTTGGGTGCCCGACGGCCTACGCAATGATCAATCTACCCATTAGACAATCAAAATTTGGCAGTCTAACGGCAATTCCTTCAATATCACTTCGCACTCGCACAAACCAGAGCATTTGATTTAACGCGGCGCACAAAGTTGTTTATGTCGCATCGCCGGCGATCCTGTGATCCCTGCCATGACCCGTCTCATCCTCCTCTTCGCGCTCGTGGCCTCAGCCATCGGGCTCTTCTGGCACGAGATGGGCCGGCCGAGCCCCGTCCCCCCCGCGCCGCTCGCCGAAGGCCAGAAGCTAAACTGCCTGTCCTACGCTCCGTTCCACGGCGGCCAGGCGCCCTTCGACCAGCCGCTGCGCATCGCCGACGAGCAGATTGAAAGTGACCTGAAGCAGCTCGCCGAGGTCACGTCCTGCGTCCGCACCTATTCGGCGGCGCGAGCGCAAGGCAAGATCACCCGGTTCGCCGACAAGCTTGGCTTGAAGGTGCTGCAAGGCATCTGGATCGGCCGCAACCTGGCGGAGAACCGGCGGGAGATCGAGGCGGCATTGCGGCTCGCCCGCCGGCATCCCGGCGTTATCGAGGCCTTCATCGTCGGCAATGAAACGCTGCTCCGCGGCGAGCTCGGTGCCGACCGGATCAAGACCTATCTCGAGGAGGTCCGCCGCCGCGAAGGCCTTCCCGTCACCTATGCCGACGTTTGGGAGTTCTGGCTCAAGGCGCCCGAGCTCGCCACTGCCGTCGATTTCGTCACCATCCACATCCTGCCCTATTGGGAGGACGAGCCGGTCTCCGCCGCTGACGCGGTGGACCATGTACGGGACGTGCGCAAGAAGGTCGCGGAGATTTTTGCCGGGAAGGAGATCTGGATAGGCGAGGTGGGCTGGCCGAGCGAGGGCCGCATGCGCGACGGCGCGCTCCCTTCCCCGGCCAATCAGGCGCTGGTGCTGAGCGGCGTGGTGGAGGCCGCGCGAGCCGAGAACTGGAAGGTCAACCTCATCGAGGCCTTCGACCAGCCTTGGAAGCGGCTGCTGGAAGGCACTGTCGGGGGCTATTGGGGCCTGTTCGACGATAGCGCGCGGGAGCTGAAGTTCCGCTGGGGTGAGCCGGTGTCGAACCACCCCAAATGGCGGATCGAGGCAGCGTTCGGCATCGGCGCAGCGCTTCTCGTTTTTGCCGCTGCATGGTTCTCGCGCCGCAAGGACGATGCCGGCAAGGACGACTGGGGAAGAGACCTCGCCATCGCGGCGATCGCGCTCAGCGCCGGCCTCCTGTTCGGCTGGGCGGCGCTTGGGCTGCCGATGGAACCTCCCGAACCCGGCGACCGCCTGCGCTCGGCGGGGATGATTGTGCTGTCGCTGCTCGTGCCCATGCTTGCAGCGGGCGCGGTGGCGCGAAGCGCGCCGCTTGCGAACCTCGCCGTGGCGCTCAACCCGCCGCTCCGCCGGCAAGTCGACGTTTGGAGCCTGTTGCTCGCTATTCTCTTCGCCGCGACGCTGGTGGCCGCGATCCATGTGGCGCTCGGGCTCGTGTTCGATCCCCGCTACAAGGACTTCCAGCTCGCTTTGCTGACAGGACCCGTGCTGGCGCTTGCCACCGTGACTTGGGTTAAGGCCCCCCCCTTTTCGCCCGGCATGGCCGAGCGAGTCGCTGCCGGTCTCCTCACCGGCGCAGGCTTGTTTGTGATGTTCAATGAGGGGATCGCCAATTGGCAGGCGCTGTGGTTCGGGGGCCTGCTCTTTTTGCTCGCGCTCACCGCGCTCCGGACCGCGCCCGCGCCAGGCTGAGCACGAGCAACGCCACCGCCAGCGCTGAGAGGCGCGTGTTGTAGAGGACGAGCCCGAAAGACGCGGAGAGGAGCCCAATGCCGAAGGCCACGACATTTGGACGCCATAACTGGAGAAGCGCGGCGACAAGCGCCGTCCAGCCGAAGATGCTGCGCACGAAGAGATGGATCGCCGCAAGTCTCGCCGCGCAAGTGAGGCTCTGCTCGCCGGCTTCGCACGCCAAGCCAATCGGCGTGTTCTGAATGATGCCGTAGCGGAGATAGAGGGCAAGCCCGACCGCGCCGACCACAAGCGGACTCAAGATGAGAACCGCCCGGGCGGAGGGCTTGAAAAGATTCAGGGAAAGATCGGGTCGGGCCGGGGATTCGCGCTGCATCGGCAACGGGTCATAAGGCAAGAGGAGCCCCGCGTCATCCCGCGCGGCAAAGCGCCCCTGAACTCGGCCTTGGCATTGCTCGCCCGACCCTCTAAGAGCGGCAGGGATAAGGACGGTGGGAGAGATGGATCAATCGACCCGGCAACCGAAGCTGCTCAAGGACTACACTCCGCCAAATTACTTGGTGGAAACGGTTGAGCTCGACTTTGCCCTCGATCCGAAGGCGACCAGGGTCAAGTCCAAGCTTCGGTTGCGTCCCAATCCGAAGGCTGGCGCTGCTGGCCGCCCGCTCGTGCTCGACGGCGAAGGGCTCGTGTTGCAGAGCCTTGCCCTCGACGGCAAGCCGCTTGGGCTCGACGACTATCGGCTTGACGAGAAGTCTCTGACCATCCTGAGCGTGCCGGACCGGCCCTTCACCGTCGAGACCGTGACCTTGTGCGATCCGGAGGCGAACACGGCGCTTTCCGGCCTCTATCGCTCGCGCGGCACCTACTGCACCCAATGCGAGCCGGAAGGCTTTCGCCGCATCACCTTTTTTCTCGACCGCCCAGACGTGCTCGCAATCTACACCGTCCGCATCGAGGCTGACGCCGAGACGGCGCCGGTGCTCCTCTCCAACGGCAATCCGGTCAGAGCCGGTAAGGTGCCCGGCACGGCCAGGCATTTCGCGCTTTGGCAGGACCCCCACCCCAAGCCCTCTTATTTGTTTGCCCTGGTCGGCGGCAATCTCGCGCAGGTGCCGAGCCGCTTCACCACCGCCTCAGGGCACGACGTGGCGCTCAATATCTATGTCGAGCCCGGCAAGGAAGACCGCTGCGGCTGGGCCAT
>DATDLA010000258.1:0-2027 GCA_036519535.1 Methyloceanibacter sp. | reverse complement strand
CTCATCTGTCCGGTGCTGATGGGCTCGGCGGAGAACGGCAACGGCATCCTGCGCCTGTTGAAGGCGCTCAGGCACGAAGCCCCTTTTGTCGGAACCACAGCCAAGCGCCTTAAAGTCGATGGCGCGCCCTCTTGCGCCTATATCCTCAAGACCTTCCACACCGCCCATGGCGGCAAGCTCTCGCTCGCCCGCGTGCTCGCCGGCAGCTTCGCCGACGGCACTACACTGCATGGCGGCGCCGACGACGAGCGCATCTCCGGAATCTTCACCCTCATGGGCCAGGAGCCGACCAAGCGCGGCGAGGCAAAGGCCGGCGATACCGTCGCCTTCGGGCGCCTCGACAGCGTGAAGACCGGAGACACGCTCGTGGCCGAGAAGGCGAAGCCGGTGAAGCTCGAAACCGCGCCGCCCAGCCAGCCGGTGTTTGGCCTCGCCATCGGCGCCAAGGAGAAAAAGGACGAGGTGAAGCTCACCGCGGCCATCGCCAAGATCATCGAGGAGGATCCCTCGATCTCGCTCACCCACAGTCAGGACATGGGCGAAATGGTGCTATGGGGCCAGGGTGAAATGCACCTCCGCGTGGCGCTCGAGAAGCTCACCAGTAAATACGGCATCGACGCCTCGACCAGGCCGCGGCAGATCCCCTACAAGGAGACCATCCGCAAATCGACCGAGGTGCGCGGCCGCCACAAGAAGCAGTCCGGCGGCCACGGCCAATTCGGCGACGTGGTGGTGACCATCGGCCCGCGCCCGCGAGGGAGCGGCTTCGAGTTCAGCGATGAGATTACCGGCGGCGTGGTGCCGAAGAACTACATCCCGTCCGTCGAGATCGGGGTGCGCGATTATCTTCACTCAGGCCCGCTTGGGTTCAACGTGGTCGATGTCGGCGTCTGCCTGATCGATGGCTCCTATCACTCGGTCGATTCCTCGGACATGGCCTTCCGCCAGGCCGGGCGCATCGCCATGAGCGAGGGCTTGCCGCAATGCTCTCCGGTGCTGCTCGAGCCGATCATGGCGGTCGAGATTGCCGTGCCCTCCGACGCAACGGCGAAGATCAACGGCATCATCTCGTCGCGGCGCGGGCAGATCCTCGGTTTCGATGCGCGGCCGGGTTGGCCGGGATGGGATCTGGTGCAGGCGCAGATCCCGGAGGCCGAGATCCAGAACCTGATCGTGGAGCTGAGGTCGGCGACCGCAGGCGTGGGCACCTTCAGCGCCAAATTCGACCATCTCGCCGAGTTGACCGGCAAGATCGCCGATCAGGTGCTGGCCTCCCGCGCCGCCAAGGCCGCTTAGGCCGGACTTCGGCGGACTTGCCGCCGGGCCTCCGGCCCGCGAGACGATTGTGCCGCATATTTGTGCGACGACCATTAGACCTTCGTGAGGGTTCCGAAAATGACGATTTATCCGCAGCTTGACATCCCTGAGACTCTTGCCGCCGGCCCAGGGCCGGGGAACACCGATCCTCGCGTGCTGGAACGCTTCGCCAAGACCGGCGTCGCCGATCACATGCAGAAGGACGTTCTGCGCGGCATGCTCGAAGCCAAGGAGATGTTGCGCGAGCTGTGGGGGACCAAGAACGTCTATACCTATGGCGTGGCCGGCACGGGCTTTTCGGGGCTCGATTGCGCGCTGTCGCTCATCCTGCCAGGCGACAAGGTGGTGGCTTTTCCCAACGGCACCTTCTCCGGCATCGACACGCTGACCATCCGCATGAAGGCTGCCACCAAGGAGGAGCTGGCCGCGGATTCCCTTAACCCGAAGGCAGAGAGCGTGACGGTGATCGAGACCCCCCACGGCCAGTCCGTCACCGGCGAGACCGTCGACAAGGCGCTCGCGAAGCACAAGCCGATGTGGGCCTTCATGGCCCATTGGGAGACGGGATCGGGACGCATCAACGACCTGAAAGGGTTTAGCGACGCCTGCCTCAAGCACGGCGTGATGGGGATCGTCGATGCGGTGTCGAGCCTCGGCGTCGCCGACTTCAACATCGACGACTATCCGGGGGTTGTCGCCTGGGCGTCGTG
>DATDLA010000257.1:0-5220 GCA_036519535.1 Methyloceanibacter sp. | reverse complement strand
ATGGAACTTCGCGTTTGCGCCGACGCAGTCCGGCAAGGGCTAAGTCACGATTTCGTGGGGGATATACGACTCGTGCCTACAACGCACGGAAGGCAGCGCAGAGCGGTGGTGGCCAGAAGTGGAAGCTGAGCGTGAGGAGTGTTTTTATGGGCCCGCCACCCTAACCGCCGCCACGGGGCCGCTGTGCTTTTGTAGAGCGGTTTGTAGAACACTTCCTAAAATAACCCGCAATGTGGGGGAAAATGGGGACGCGGAGCGGACCGGGCGTCCGCGTCCCGCAAAGCTTGCCCTAGACTTAGGCTTTGCACTCAGCCATGCCCTTCATCGCCTTCATGGCGTCGGGCTTGCTCTTGTAGGTGTCGTTGCTAATCAGCATCATCGACTTGCCGTCCGGCTTCTTGGCCGTGACCGAGCACTTATGAGTGGTCGCGCTCTGCGCCACATAGAACTCTGCGGCAAGAGCCGGCGTCACCATGCCCGCCACGAGCAGGCCCGCAATTAGATATTTCTGCATGGTTGTCTCCTTGAGGGTTAGCGGCCGAGGCAGGATTGAGACGGCCCGGCCACGGTCAAGCAAACGCGGGGCTTTGGGCATGCGTTTGACGCGAAGACTGCGCACAGTGTCGCGGGCCGCGTTGTTCGATCTCGACTGCGGCTACGTGCGCCGCGTCCTGTTGCGCTGCAATAATGTCAGCAGGCGGCGGAAGTCTTTGGTGTTTCTGTGAAACTGCCGGCCGCCGCGGCAGGTTGGCGGGCATCGGCGTGCCGTTCATGCAGGCTTACCACGCTCCCGCGTCATCGAGACGCGGGCGCGCTCTCGCCGTCGGCTGGTGGCCGCAGCAGCGCTGCCGGCATGAGGAGGTAGAGAGGCAAGAGCCCGACGGCGCAGATCAGCCAGATCTGCCACATGCCCCAGGCAAAAGCCGCAATGACGGCGACCATGGTGAAGCAAGCCGCGCCGTAGGCTTGCGCCGCCGCAGGCAACAGCAGGATGCGCAGCGCGACGGCAGCGCCGGCGATCGCCGCCAGGATCACGCCAAAGACTCCGAGCTCGTACCAGGACTGCAGGAAGAGATTATGCGCATGCTGCCCGGTGGTGCGGCGGATGACGAAGCCTTTCGGCCGCTCTGACGGGTTCTTGGGCTTCACCATCATGGCCGGCGTCGAGTCGGCGCCGATACCAAGGAAAGGTTTCTCCAGCACGCGCTCGGCCGTGTATTCCCAGATGATGATCCTCGCCCGCGCCGACATGGGCAGCCACTTCGCCTGATGCAGTTCGGCCTTGAAGGCAAGAAAGTCGAGCGGAATCACCAGTACGAAGCCGAGGCACCAGGCAATTGCCAGCCCGCGCACCACAGCGCGTGGGTTCACCCAGGCGAGCGGCAGGATGAGCAGCGAGGCGATCAGGCCGACTTGCGATGAATCATGCTCAGAGATCGCGATCGGCACGGCGAGAGCAAGGAAGAACAGCACGGTAAGGAGCTTGCGGCGCGGGGTGTCAAGCGCCCTGAGCGCCAACAGCCCGGGCCAGAGCAGCAGTGCAAGTATGGCGATGTCCTGGTTGAACTCTGACAGGTTTATCTTGGTGACCCGGTCGTGATGGATGGTCACATGCTTGGCGCGCTCGGGCCTGAAGGCGGGGAAGGTGTTCATCGCCGCGCGGGTGATCGCCCCATCGCTGAGGAGCTCGATGGCGACGAAGCCTGCGGCGCAGAATGCGCCGGCGACAAAAGCCTGCGACGCGCGGCGAACCTGACCCGCATCGAGGGTGGGAATCGCCGCCGATGCGGCAAACACCACAAGCGTGGTTGCGAGCAGAAGGCCACACTTGGATAGAGCGGCTTCCGGGTCAGCCGCCCAGATCGCGGTCAGGCCCGCGTAACCCGAGACGGCGAGGAGGGCGAAAAGAGCGGCGTTCGGCTTGAGCAGACCGCGCCAGGGAAGACCACGGCGGAGCGCCGCAATCATCAGAACCGCAGCGACGATGGGAAGAAAGAAGGGCGCGGTTCGCGGCGACGCCGCGGTAAACAGAGGCGTGATGAAGAACAGGATGGGAATGAGGGGGCCGCCGCGGAAGGTCATTGCTTGAAGACATCCGATCCTCGTTCCCCGATTTCGGTTGCGAGCTTGTAGGGCAACGGGCGCAACAACGCCAGCCTGCGGGGCAAGCATGGCGGAACGGTGCTGCCGGCGTGGCGTGGAGGACTCGTGTTTTGGCGCCGAAAATGACATAAGCGGCCCGCCTCACCCCTCATTGACGCAAGTCGCAAGGACCGAAGTGACCAAGCTTGTCTATATCGGAGGCTATGGCCACAGCGGCAGCACGCTGCTGGAATATCTGCTGGCGGCAAGTTCAAAGGTCGTCGCCTGCGGCGAAGTGGCAAGCGTGCTGCGCGAGCGCGGGCGCAAGGGCGAATGCACCTGCGGGCGCCAAGTCACGCTTTGCCCGGTATGGGGTTCGTTGCTTGCCTCGACCGAAACGCTCGACGGCATGACCCATGAGCGCCTGGCGCGCGCGCTGGTGGCGCAGGATGGCGGCGCGCACGCCCTCCTGGTCGATTCCTCCAAGACCGCGTGGCGCTCGGCCGCCGTCCCCTTTCGCCTCGCGAGCGAGCTCGGCCAAGACTTCAGGCTCGTGCATCTCGTGCGTGACCCGCGCGCGGTCTCCTGGTCGGCGGTGAAGAAGTCGGGACGTCGCGGCACGCGACCGCTGATGCCGCTGCGCTCGGCGTCCGCTGCACTCGGCTGGTGGATCGCGAACCTCGCTTGCGAACGGTTCGGCCGCCTTTATCCAGACCGTTATCTGCGTCTCCGCTACGAGGATCTCGCGTGCTCGCCGGCCGGTGCTATGCGCGACCTGTTCGCCAAGCTCGTGCCTCAGTCGGAGTGGCCGGCCGAGGGGATCGGCGCAAACGACAATCGCCACCAGCTCTATGGCAACCGCATGCGGTCGGCGAGCCTGTCGCTTGCCGAGGTGAAGGAGGACACCGGCTGGAGGCGCGACATGCCAGACGTCTACCGCTCGCTCGTCTCAGCACTCACCGCGCCCCTTCGCCGGCGATATGGCTACGACTGAGCCAGGTTGAACGACACGGACTATTGCAGCCGCACCAGCACGCTGTCGGCGGCGCCGGCAGCGTCGGTGACGGTGAGGCGCACGAAGCCCGGACCCTCAGGCTCGAAGAACAGCGTGCGGGCGCCACGCTTGGCCTCAAGCGGCATGCCGTTCAGCATCACCGTCAGAGGCGGCATGCCGCCGGCGATCTTGACGGGGAGGGGATCAGGTGCCTCTCCGGAAAGTGAAAGCTCCAAGCTTGCGCCGTTCGGCGGAAACACGATGTGCAGTGGCCTGGTGAAGCTTGCCGCGGCGATCCTGTGCGGCTGAAAGCGTTGTAGCGGCGGCGGCAGCTTGGCGGTGGTCGTAACGAGAGCGCCTGCCGGCGCCGGCGGAAGCGGCGCGAGTGGTTGTGGTCCGCGGGCGAAGGCGTCGAACAGGATTGGGGCGGCGGCGGTGCGCCCGGCAAGTCCGCTCACCGGCGCGCCGTCAGGCCGTCCGACCCACACGCCGATGGTGCGCTTGCCGTCGAAGCCGACCGCCCAGGCGTCGCGATAGCCGTAACTCGTGCCGGTCTTGAAGGCGATGCGCCCGCCTGCGGCGCTTTCCGGCGGCGGGGTGCCTTGCAGGATCTTGGCGACGTACCACGCTGCGACCGGCTCGAGCAGGCGCTTCGCTGGAAGCCTCGGAACGTCCATTTGCTCGGTGAGGGGCTGTACGGTGCCGCCTTGCGCGAAGCCGGCATAGAGCATGGTGAGGTCGGAGAGCCTGATGCCGACGCCGCCAAGGCCGAGCGCAAGACCAGGCGCCTCGCGCCGCGGCAGCACGAGCGCCGCACCCGCCTCGGCAAGACGTGCGGTCAGCCGGCTTGGTCCAACCTCTTCGAGCACCGAGACCGCAGGCACATTCAGCGACTGCTGCAGCGCGCGGCGCACGGTGACGGTGCCCTGGAAGGTGAGGTCGAAATTCTCCGGCGCATAGCTGCCGTAGCGGAGCGGCCGATCCTCGATCAGCGTTTCGGGATGGATCAGCCCATCCTCGAAGCCGAGGCCGTAGATGAAAGGCTTGAGCGCCGATCCAGGCGAGCGGACGGCCCGGGTGAGGTCGACCTGGCCTGCCCGCCGCTCGTCGAAATAGTCAGGCGATGCGACGCGGGCGAGCACCTCGCCGCTCGCACCGTCGACAACCATGATGGCGACCGACATGTCGGGCCCAAGCGCGCGGGCGCGGTCGAGCGCGAGTCCTTCCAGGATCTTCTGCAGGCCTCCGTCGATGGTGAGCCTGATCTCGCGCGTGTTCGACGCGCCGGCCATGGCGTCGTCGGCGGCATGCGGCGCGATCATCGGCATCTTCTTGCGCACATGCGGCACGGGCTCCAGCTTGGCGCGCTCAATCTCCGCCGCGTCGAACATGCCATGACGCGCCATGCGGTCGAGCACCCGGTCGCGCGCGCGCACGGCGGAGGCGTGGAAGCGATCAGGCCGGCGCAGCTCCGGCGATTGCGGCAACGCCACGAGAAGGGCCGCTTCGCCGAGCGTGAGCCGGCGTGGTTCCTTGCCGAAATAAGAGAGCGAGGCGGCCCTGATCCCCTCCAGATTGCCGCCATAAGGTGCGAGCCTGAGGTAAAGCTTGAGGATCTCGTCCTTGCTCAGGTTGCGCTCGAGCTGAATGGCGCGTACCGCCTCCCTGAGCTTGACGTAAAGCGAGCGTTCACGTCGCGGTTCGAGCAGGCGTGCGACCTGCATGCTGATGGTCGAGCCGCCAGAGACGATGTGTCCATGGGTGACGAATTGCAGCGCGGCGCGGCCGAAGGCGAGCGGATCGACGCCGTGATGCTGGAAGAAGCGCTTGTCCTCATAGGCAAAGAGCACGTCGAAAAAGCGCGGATCGACTTGCTCTCGGGTTGCCGGCAGGCGCCAGCGGCCCTGGCTCGTGACGTAGGACCGAAGCAGGCGCCCGTTGCGGTCGAGCACGGTCTTCGACAATTCGAGGTCGCGCCCAACCGGCGCCGGACCGAAACTGTCGATCACTCCCCACACCGCACCGATCGCCACGCAGAGAACCGCGACAAGACCGACGGCTGCATAACGGATGCGCCGCCGCCGCTTCCCCCTCTCCCCTGTGGGGAGAGGGCTGGGGTGAGGGGGCTCCGAGCGGCGAGGAGA
>DATDLA010000256.1:0-2439 GCA_036519535.1 Methyloceanibacter sp. | reverse complement strand
GCCGTCCGGGATTCTGTTCAATCCGCCGACGATGATTTGGCGATCGGTTCCATCGGGGTTCACGCTGACGATCTTGCCACCAAAGGGACTGGTGCCGAGCAAGGAGCTGACGATCCCACCGATCGGATCGAGGAGGGAGCTAGCGAGACCCAAGGGGTCGGCCTTGAGAAAGAACAGGCGTCCGGCGGCAGTGGCGGATTGCGGTGCCATCGTATTGGCTCCCAGGTTGCTGTGCTGTCGCAAAGTTACCGCTTCTCTCGTCTCACGAGTGCAGTTTTCGCAAGGAGGCGACTCACAATTTGCGCGAAGCGGACACGCGGACCGGAGCGCCCGAGTTTACTCCTCCACGGACCAAGCCACGGTCGTGTCGGCGTGAATTTAATGAATCTGGTAACCTTCCATTAACTGTGAGTTCGTAAGGGTAAGTCTCTGGATATCGGCAATTTTGGCGCAACTCCGTTGGCAGACCATGGGCACCAACAATCCGCACCAATGCATCGAGTCCTTCAAGGATGCGCTCCGGCGTGCCGGGCTTGAGGAACGTCAGGCCGACATTTCGCCCGGGGTGATGGCGCACCGCTTGCGCCCGCGTCTCCAGACGAAATCTAGTCTCGTGATCAGAGATGCAAGACGCGGCACGTCGTTCGAGCGCGTGCGACGAAACTTCTCGACGAGCTTTTGGATCCTGATCCTTGCCTTCGCACTCGGCTTGGCTCCTGCGCTCGCCATCGGCGCCTTCGCCTGGGCCGCGAAATCGAAGGCTTCGTCCGCGTCATCTTGCTCAAGCTGGATGGCGGAGGGCGTCTCGCCGATGGCCCCAGTTATGCGCGGCGAGCGGCCGCACAAGGACGACCTCGACCCCTCACTAACCGAAACTTAAGCAACCGTTGAGAAGCTGACCCCATGAGTGACGGCCAGGGCGGACTACCTTCCTACAAAGACCTCGAGAACGCCGTCCTCGACGGAACGGCGGCGATCCATTGTCTCACCCATGAGCGGGATCATTTGCGCAGCCGCGTCGAGCTGCAGGAGCGCGAGCTCGTCAGCCTCAGGGCAACCAACGACGATCTCCGCCGCCAACTCATGACCATCGGCGAGAGCTACATGAAATTCGCGGCCTCCTGCATCAGCCAGCTGGAAACCATCACCCTCGCCATGCAAGGCGTCGAGAATCGGAACAGCGCGCTCTCAGATCGCCGCGCGGCTATGTAAGTCGGTTCGCCGGCTCGCAGGCCTCATCGCACGATACTCCCGCGTTGCCGGAGCATTGCCGGGCTAGAGACCAGCCAATCCGGCAACGCCGCCAAAGATCAGGATCATCCCGAGAAGCTGTATCGGCGATATCGGCTCCTTGAGGATGGTTCGCGCCAGGATCACGGTGACCGCGCTGAAGGCCGAGGAGACGACCGTGGCGAAAGCCGGATCGGGTAGATTGCCGGCCACAAGAACGGCGACAAGCGCGCCGACGTCGAGCCCGCCCATCAGCCCAAGGAGAGGAAGCCAGCGGGCCGGCAGCTCCCCTCGTGGGCGCTGCATGAGATAGATCGTGCCGATGGTGAGCAGCCCGAAAATTCTCGCCAGCCAAACGGCAGCGACCTCGCCAAAGATTGGCACCGCCGCCTGCCCGCTGATCAGCGTCCCGGCAAAGCCGAGGCTGGCGCAAAGGGAAAGCGCGACGATGGTCTTGAGCTTTCCCGGCGGAATGTACCCGGATTGCTCGTAAGCCTCTCCGCTTCGCGAGACGAGCATGACCCCTGCCAACACGGCGGCGACCGCAAGCCATTGCAGCAGGCTCGGCCGTGCGCCTTGCGCCACGGCGAAGATCATGGCGAGCGCCGGATAAGAGCCGGCGATCGGAGTGACCAGGGAGAGGGGACCAAGAGCGAGGGCGGCGTACATCGAGAGCGCGCCAAGCGCGAGAAAGATGCCGCTCGCCGCCGGGAGCCAGAGCTGCGGCCAGGAGATGCGGATCGGGTCGCCGCTGAAGACAAGCCAGGCGCTGAGATAGAGGAGGCCGGCGAACGTGACGGCGAGAACGGTGGGGATGGGCCCGATGGCGCGGGATGGGAAGCGGGCGAGGAAGTCGTGCACGCCCCAGGCGAGCGCCGCGACGAGCCCAAGCAGGACCGAGCTCACCGGCGCTTCTTAAGGGCTGTTCGCTCGCAAGAGATCGTCACGCGCCTTTTCGAGATGCTCGGTGATCAGCGACTGAGCGGCGATGGCGTCGCGCTCGTTCAGCGCATTGAAGATGCCGCGATGCTGCCGGTTATAGTCGGCGATCACGTCCGCGGTCAGAATCTTCTCCTTCATGGCGTCCCACTGCGCATGCAGGCGGACCTGGTTGATCTGGCGATAGACGCTGAGCAGCAGCGGATTGCTGGAGGCTTGCGCGATCATCAGATGGAATTCTCCGTCCCAGCGCGAGAAGGAATCCTTGTC
>DATDLA010000255.1:0-5920 GCA_036519535.1 Methyloceanibacter sp. | reverse complement strand
ACGTCGCCGAGCTTGCTACTGGCGGCCGAAAAGCGGAACGCTTTGCTCGGTTTCCGCGGGCTTCGCCTTGGCGGCCTTACGCTTTTTCCGCTTTGGCTTCTCCGCGCCGTCGACCTGACCGGCCTCGGGAGTAGCGGCCTGACCCTGGTTGGCTTGGGTCTGGGGCGTCGCCCCGGATTGATTGACCGCGGGCTTGGTGGCGTCAGCGGGCTTTGTCTCTGGGGTTGATGCAGCGCCATCTGTCGCTGCCGGCGCGTTGCCGGTGGCAGGTGCAGGTGCTGCGTCAGTGGCGGTTGTTGTCGAGCCAGAGGTCACATCGGTCGAACCGCGGCTTGCGTAATGCGACGGCTTGGCTAGGGCCACGGCGATTTGCGCGCCTTCGACCGAGAAGCGGGTGATGGCAACCGTGGCAGAGGAGGTGCAGGTGCGATAGGTGCGGCGATAGCCCCGGTAACCGTCGTTGAAGCTGTTCACGAGCTTGGCGCGGCGCACCGCGGTAGAGCCTTCGTTCTTGACGATCTCCTTCATCTGATCGCGCCAGAGCTGGCCTTCCTGGGCGCCGCACAGCTCGCGCAGATAGTGGACGGCGCCAAGGATCTCGGCGAGGCGCAGCAGCTTCGCGTCATAAGGCCGGTCGTCAGGCGGGGGCGGCGCCGAACTTTCCCGCGGGATGATCGGCGGCAAATCGTCTGCCGGGGCCTTCGGCTTGGCCGGGCGGACTTTCTGGCGCTTCGGCTGCTCTTGTTGGAAGAATGGCGACCAGAAGAATTGGGCCTCGGCCACGGGCGCCCAGGCGAGCATCGCGACGGCGAGCACGCACACCCCCAACCCAAGCGCGGGCGCCTTTCGTTTCATGCAATCTGAGTAACGCGCTTTGGCGGCGAAAGCTAGGCGCTGGCGCCTCCGGCTTGGCCTGTGGTTGGCGGACAAGGCGGCATTTTCCTGGGACTTTCGGGCGACGGCCCGCGCGCCCGGCGGCTTGCTCGCCCTTCCGGGCAGCCCCATCTATCGGCTGATGTGCTCTCGCTATAGCCTCACCTCTCCGCCGGAAGCGGTGCGCGCCACCTTCGCCTACCGCGACACGCCGAATTTTCCGGTCCGCTACAATATTGCGCCGACGCAAGACATCGGCGTGGTGCTCGTCGACGCCGACGGTCAGCGGCGCTTCCGCATGATGCGTTGGGGCCTGCTGCCGTCCTTCGTCAAGGATCCCAAGGCCGGTCCTCCCATGATCAATGCGCGCGCCGAAGGCATCTCGACCAAGTCCGCCTTCCGCCGCGCCTTCGCCGAGCGGCGCTGCCTCGTGCCGGCGGACGGCTTCTACGAATGGACGGGGCTTAAGGGCGCGCGGCGCCCGTTTCTGCTCCGCCCGCGCCAAGGCGGGTTGATCGCCTTCGCCGCCATCTGGGAGCGCTGGCTGGATCGAGCCGGCGGCGAGACCTATTCGGTCGCCATCATCACGTGCGACGCCAACGCCACCGTCGCCCCGCTGCATGACCGCATGCCGGTGGTGCTCGGGCCTGAGCATTTCGAAGCCTGGCTCGACTGCAAAACGACGGAGCTGAAGGCCGCCCAAGACATGCTGCAGCCGGCGCCTGACGATCTCTTCGAGGCGATCGAGATGCACCCGCAGATCAACGATTCGCGCCGCGACGAGCCCGGCATCCAGCAGCCGCTGCAGACGCAGCTGCTGTTGTGAACGGCTGATTGCCCTAGAGCAGCTTGCCTGGATTGAGGATCCCGTTCGGGTCGAAGGCCTGCTTGATCTTGCGCATCATCTCAAGCTCGAGCGGCGCTTTGGCGTGGCGCAGGAGATCGCGCTTCATCCGCCCGATACCGTGCTCGGCGCTGATCGAGCCGCCAAGGTCGAGCACGATCTCATGCACCGCGGCGTTGAGCGCCTCCCAATTGGCGAGGAACACGGCGCGATCCATCGACGGCGGTTGGCTCACATTGTAGTGGATGTTGCCGTCGCCGAAATGGCCGAAGGGCACCGGGCGCGCTCCGGGAATCATCAGCTCGACGAGCTGATTGGCGCGGGCGATGAGCTCAGGGATACGGGCGACCGGCACCGCCACATCGTGCTTGATGGAGCCGCCTTCTTGGCGTTGCACCTCGCTCATCAGCTCGCGCAGGCGCCAAAGTTCGCGTTCTTGGGCAAGCGATGTGGCGATGACCGCATCGTCGATCTCTCCTGCCTCGACGGCTTCGCCGAGCAGCACTTCGGCGACGCTGGCGACGTCGTCACCTTCCCGCGGACTCGATAGCTCCAGCAACACATACCAAGCGTGCGGAGAGCGAAGCGGATCGCGGGCGTCGCTCCCGTGTCTGAGCACGAAATCGAGGCCAAGCCGCGGCATCAGCTCGAATGCGGTGAGCGCAGGTCCCGCCAACTCATAAGCGCGGGAGAAGAAGGCTGTGGCGGATTCAAGATGGGAAAGCCCGGCGAACGCCGTCACCGTCTCGGCGGGCTTGGGGTAGAGGCGCAGCACCGCGGCGGTGATGATGCCGAGCGTGCCCTCCGAGCCGATGAACAAGTCCTTGAGGTCGTAGCCGCTATTGTCCTTGCGCAAGCGCTTAAGCCCGTTCCACACGCTCCCGTCGGCGAGCACGACTTCGAGACCGAGGGTGAGGTCGCGCGCGCTGCCATAGGAAAGCACCGCCATGCCGCCGGCATTGGTGGCGAGCACGCCGCCGATCTGGCAGCTGCCCTCCGACGCGAGGCTCAAGGGAAACAGCCGCCCGGCGCTCGCCGCCACTCCTTGCGCATTGGCGAGCACGAGGCCTGCTTCGACTGTCATGGTGTTGCCGTCGAGGTCGATGTCGCGGACATGCGTCATGCGGCTCAGGCTCACCACCACCTCGTGGCCGCTCTCGAACGGGATCTGGCCGCCGACCAGCCCGGTATTGCCGCCTTGCGGCACGATGGCCGTTCGCGTCTCGTTGGCGCGCTTCAAGATCACCGCAACTTCGGCGGTCGAGCCGGGCTTGAGCACGAGCGCCGCCTTGCCGAAATAGCGATCGCGCCATTCCACGAGATAAGGCGTCATGGCCTCAGGGTGGCGAACCGCGTGGTCCTCGCCGACGATGCGGACGAGCGCGTCGAGCGTCGCATCGCTCGGCCGCTTACAGGGCTCTTGGTCGCGCGTCATTGAAGATCGGCGCTGGCGGTCAAGGTCGCAGGGATGCGCGCACGCTTGAGCCGGTCGTTGATGGCTTCGCCAAGACCATGATTGGGGATCGGCATGACCGCGATTGCCTCTACGCCAGCTTCATCGAGCGTCCTGAGCGCGGCGAAGAAATTCGCCGCGGCCTCGGTCAAGTCACCGCGCCGGCTGAGATTGATCGCAGGCCCGGCGAAGCTTGGCGCGTCCGGGCCGAAGGCGAGAAACGCTTCGCCGTGGCGCGGTCTGCTCGCATCGAGGCGAAGCGGCGTCGTCGGCGCATAATGTGTGGCGAGCTGACCCGGCGACGTCACGTGGCTGCCGGCTTCACGCGCCGCGAGCTTGCGCCCAAGGACCCTCTCGATCTCCTCCCGCGGAAGGGCACCCAAGCGAAGGAGCGTGACCTCGTCGCCGTCGATGCCAAGCACTGTGGACTCAAGTCCAAGCGTGCACGAGCCGCCATCGAGGATCATGGCCGGCAGGCGCCCAAGCTCAGCCTCGACATGGGCGGCGGTGGTCGGGCTCACCCGGCCAGAGCGGTTGGCGCTCGGCGCGGCGATGGGCAGTTTGGCAGCCTTGAGAAGATCGCGGGCGATTTTGTTGCTCGGAGAGCGAAGCGCAACGGTGTCCAGACCGGCGCTGACGAGATCGGCAATGGCGCAACCTGATTTGCGTGGCAGCACCAGAGACACAGGCCCAGGCCAGAAGGCTTTCATAAGCCTTCGCGCGGTGTCATTGACGGCGGCGCAGGCTTCAGCCTCCTCTAGCCCAAGCACATGCACGATCAGAGGATTGAAGCGAGGGCGATCTTTGGCGGCAAACACCTTGGCGATCGCCGAGGCGTCAAGCGCATTGGCGCCGAGCCCATACACCGTCTCGGTGGGAAAGGCGACGATCTCACCCTTCGCCAGCGCTTCGGCGGCGCGGTCGATGGAGTCTTTGGTGGCGGCGACGATCGGCATGGTAAGTGAGCAAGGCCTTGTTCAATTTGCTAATTATTCCATTTCGCGTGTTAGCATTGGCGGGTCAAGCGACCTACCTGCCTGTTTGAGCGCTTCTGCTTAATGCCTACCCTCCTCCTCACCCATCCCGACTGCCTGCTGCACGACATGGGTCAAGGCCATCCTGAGCGGCCGGATCGCCTGCGTGCCGTCGAGCATGCGCTTTCCGCTCCAGCCTTCGCCGGCCTGAAGCGCGAGCAAGCCCCCCTTGCCGGCCTTGCCGCGATCGAGCGCCTGCATCCCGCGCGCTATGTAGAGGCGCTGCGTGCAGCAATTCCAAAGCAAGGCCTCGTCTGGCTCGATCCCGACACCGCCATAGGCCCGAAGAGCTACGATGCGGCGCTCCGAGCCACCGGCGCGACAGTCTACGCCATGGACCAGGTGATGACGGGTGCCGCCAAGAATGCCTTCTGCGCCGTGCGTCCTCCCGGACATCACGCCGAGCCGTCGCGTCCCATGGGCTTCTGCCTGTTCAACAACGTGGCCGTCGCCGCGCTGCACGCCCGCGCCGCCCATAGCGCCGAGCGCGTGGCGGTGGTCGATTTCGACGTGCATCACGGCAACGGCACGCAGGACGCGTTCTGGTCGGACAAGGATTTGTTCTACGGCTCCACCCACCAGATGCCGCTCTTCCCCGGCACCGGAGCCTTGAGCGAGACCGGCGCCGGCAACATCTTCAACGCGCCGCTCAGCCCGCTCGACGGCAGCGCCCGCTTCCGCGAGGCGTTCTTGAGCCGCATCCTGCCGGCGCTGCACAATTTCGGTCCGGACGTGCTGCTGATCTCGGCGGGGTTCGATGCCCATCGCGACGACCCGCTTGCCCAGATCGAGCTCACCGAGGAGGATTTTGCTTGGGTGACCGAGAAGCTCATGGAGATGGCCGAAAAGCATGCCGGCGGCCGGGTCGTCTCCACGCTCGAGGGCGGCTACAATCTTGAGGCGCTCGCGCGCTCGACTGCCGCCCATGTCGAGGTGCTGATGCAGGCTTCGTCTTGAAGCCGTGCGCGAGGTCAGGGCACCGCTGCGGCTAGCCCCGACGACCGTCAGGTCTTTCTTTTATCATTCGTCACAAGCGCCCCGCATGCCACTCCGGCGAGCAGCGCTCAAGCGAACATCCCCAAGCGGTCGCCAAAAAAATCTCCGATGATCATCGCCAGCGCGAAGATCATCGCGACGCCGACGCCCACGACCACATAGCTTCTGTGCTACCTCTCCATCATTGGAATTATGCCGCACCCTATCAAACCGCGATGGTAGGAACGCAGCGTCGGGTCCTTCGTTTACGCTGTAATGTCTCCTCCCGACGCACAGGACCATGAGCCCTGGTGCTTCGTCCCCATTCTCTATGCGGGCATTTTTTTGGCCGTTGCGGCGATTGTGCTCGCAGACCTTATCGGAGGTTGGCTTTAGCTATCCGCTGGTGGGCCGTCGCTATTCGCCACAGCACTCGGGATATTGCGGGCCAAGCGAGTAGTCGCACGGCGTCCAGTACGGATCGGGTTTGTACGGTCCGTCTGTCGGATTCATTACGCAATTGCCTCCAACGCCGCGGTGATAACCTGCCGGACATCCTTGATTAACTTCCGCTTTTCTAATCATCCTGGCGTCCCGCTGTGGCCCAAATGCCATGGCCTGTGTCGACACTGCCACCGGGAAAGGGTGATGCCTTCCTCTTGAAACTTGCCGCCCCGAACGGCTAAAGGCTCCGCATGGCCGAAACATCAGAACACGCCGACATCAAGGATATGAGCTTCG
>DATDLA010000254.1:0-7368 GCA_036519535.1 Methyloceanibacter sp. | reverse complement strand
CCGGAATGACGAAGATCGCGATTATCCAGCGGGTTGCTCAGCTGGCGGATCGATCTGCTCGTAGGTCCCCTTCGACCAGCGATAGACCGCATAAGGCGGCAGGTTCGGGTCGCCCTTCTCGTTGAACTTGAACTTGCCGATGACGGTGTCGAACTCGGTGTCGTTCAGCGCCTTGATGATTTCGTCTCTCTCGACGCTCTTCGCCTTCTCCGCCGCCTGCTTCCACGCCTGCAGCGCGGCATAGCTATAGAGCACGTAGCCCTCGGGCTCGACGCCCTTATCCTTGAAGCGCTTCACCACCTCGGCGGCGGCTGGGTTCTTGCGCGGGTCCGGCGAGAAGGTCATCAACGTGCCTTCGCCCGCATCGCCGGTGATCGACCAGAACTCCTGAGTGATCAGCGCATCGCCGCCCATGAGGATGGTTTGAATGCCCTGATCGCGCATCTGGCGGATGATCAGTCCCGCCTCGGTGTGATAGCCGCCGAAATATACCACATCGATATTGGCCCGCTTGAGCTTGGAGACGAGCGCCGAATAGTCCTTCTCGCCGGCGGTGATCGCCTCGTAGAGCTCCTCCTGCTTGCCGGCCGCGTTCATCGCCTTCTTGGTCTCGTCGGCGAGCCCTTTGCCGTAGGCCGTTTTGTCGTGGACGAAGGCGATCTTCTTGTCGCCGAGATGGCTCGCAAGATATTTGCCGGCGACGCCGCCCTGCTGGTCGTCGCGGCCGCAGACCCGGTAGATATTTGGTCCGGCGCGATCATCGGTGAAGGTCGGGTTGGTGGAGGCCGGCGAGATCTGCACCATGTCGCCGTCGGCGTAGACCTTGGAGGCCGGGATCGACGATCCTGAGCAATAATGCCCGGCCACGAGCTTGACCCCGGCGCCGGCCATCTGGTTCGCGACCGCTACCGCCTGCTTCGGATCGCAGGCATCGTCGCCGGTGGAGAGGTCGAGCTTCTTGCCGAGCACGCCGCCGGCTGCGTTGATGTCGGCGACGGCCATTTCACCGCCGTTCTTCATCTGCGCGCCGAAAGAGGCGTATTGACCGGTGATCGGACCGACAATCGCGACCGGTGTGGTGTTATCCCCGTCACCCCCGCCGCAGCCGGCGAGCGTGAGGGCGGCCAAAGCGATGAGCAGCCCGGCAATTCGTTGCATCGTCACCTCCCTAGTGGATCAGGCGCACAATCTACGGCATCCGGAAAAAGCGCAAGCACCAGGATTGGCTTCTAAGCCCGGTCGCGCCAGGTCAAGGGGCTGGTGCGCTCATAGAGCCAGCGATATTGCATCACCATCTGCGTGGTGCGCATGGCGCGAAAGCCGAGCAAGGCGGCAACGACCAGGATCGCGTAGGTGACGAGGTAGTAGTAGAGCGAGGTCAGCGTGCCGTCGAACAAGGCGTAATGGAAGAAGCGCACGGCTGCGGCGAGGAGCGCCATGTAGAAGAACACCCGCCAGAAGGGCTTCCAGCCTCGCGCCAATCCCCGGCCGGAAAGAAATGCGCCGGCGCCCCCGATAATCACCGTCAGCACCAGGAAGACCCAAGACCCGTCGTCGGAGAGAAAGGTCACCCCGCTGCTCCCTTAGGCGAAGACGTTTGTGCGCCACCCTCGAGGTAAGCCGTCTTGACTTCCTCGGACTCAAGCAGGTCACGGCCGCTGCCGGTCATAGTGATCCTGCCGTTGACCATGACGTAGCCGCGATGCGCGAGCTTGAGGGCGTGATAGGCGTTTTGCTCGACGAGAAACACCGGCAGGCCGTGATTGGCGTTCAACTCCTCAATCGCCTCGAAGATCTGCTTGACGATCAAAGGCGCGAGCCCGAGCGACGGCTCATCGAGGAGCAAAAGCTTCGGCCGCCCCATAAGTGCGCGGGCGATGGCAAGCATCTGCTGTTCGCCGCCGGACAGCGTGCCGCCGCGCTGATGCCGCCTCGCCTTCAACACCGGGAACAGCCTGCAAACCTTATCGAGGTCCTCCTCGAACACTCCCGGATCGTCGGCGATGATCGCACCCATCTGGAGATTTTCCATCACCGTCATACGCGGGAAGATGCGCCGTCCTTCCGGAGACTGAGCGATGCGGAGCCGCGCAATGCTGTGGGTCGGCAGCTGCGTGATGCTTCGGCCGTCGAACAGAATATCGCCGCGGGTTGGCCGCGGCCGCCCGAAGACCGTCATCATCAGCGTGGTTTTTCCCGCGCCATTGGCCCCGATGAGCGCCACGATCTCGCCCTTTGCGACGTCGAGGCTCACCCCGTGGAGAACAGGGATGTTGCCGTAACCGGCGGTGACATTGCTGATCTTGAGCAAGGCCGCGCTCATAAGCCGACCTCACGCTCAACCGCGCGGACCTCTTCGTCCGGAACACCGAGATAGGCCGCAATGACGCTCGGATCGTTGCGCACCTCCTCCGGCGTGCCGTCGGCGATGGTCTTGCCGTAATCCAGCACGATGACATGATCGGAAATGCGCATCACCACGCTCATGTCATGCTCGATGAGGAGGAGCGCGATGCCCTTCTCGGCGCGAATCGAATAAAGCAGCTCATTGAGAGCATCGGTCTCGCGGGCGTTGAGGCCGGCCGCAGGCTCGTCGAGGCAAAGCAGCAGCGGCCGCGTGCACATGGCTCGAGCAATCTCAAGCCGTCTCTGGTCTCCGTAAGGAAGCTCGCCGGCAACCGCGTCGGCACGCGAGGTGAGGCCCACCCGGCGGAGCCACTCTCGCGCAAGCTCGAGTGCCTCCTCTTCGGCAACGCGATAGCCGCCAATGCCGAAAAGAGCGCCAATGGTGAAGCCTGACGCACGGTTGAGCGTCTGATGCTGCGCCACCATCAGGTTCTCGAGCACCGTCATGCCCTTGAACAGTCTGATGTTCTGGAACGTGCGGGCAACCCGGGCTTTCGAGTTGATATCGTGGTCGTCGAGACGCTCCAGGGAGAACCTCGATCCGTCGGGATGGGTGAGGGTGACCATCCCCTCGGTCGGCTTGTAAAAGCCGGTGATGCAGTTGAACACCGTGGTCTTGCCGGCGCCGTTCGGTCCGATCAGGGCAGTGATGTCGCTGCGGCCCGCCTCGAAGGACACGTCGTCGACAGCCGTGAGCCCGCCGAAGCGCATGGTGAGGTGCTCGACTTTGAGAACGGGGTCCTTCTGCCACCGCCTCATGCCCGGCGCTCCTTAGCCAGAAAACGGGGACTGCCGCGTTGCCGCTCGAGCACGATCGAGGGTGTTCGCGACGAGATGATACCGCGCGGGCGCCATACCATGATCACGACCATGGCGATTCCGAACAGCAACATTCGGTAGAGCGCAGGGTCGAAATCGGGTCCGAAGATCACCTTCAATCCTTGCGTATGGCGGAGGGCCTCGAAGCCGCCGATCATGACGATGGCCGCCAGCGCAACCCCGAGCTGGCTGCCGAGGCCGCCGAGCACGACGATGGCGAGGATCGTCGCCGACTCCATGAAGGTGAACGACTCCGGGCTGATGAACCCCTGCCGCGTGGCAAAGAAGGCTCCGGCGAAGCCTCCGAACATGGCCCCGGTAGCGAAGGCGGTGAGCTTGGTGATGGTGGTGTTGATGCCGAGCGAGCGGCAAGCGATCTCATCCTCCCGCATCGCCTCCCAGGCTCGCCCGATGGGAAGGCGCCGCAGCCGCAGCGTGACGAGATTGGTGATGATGACCAGCAGAAAGATCACATAGTAGAGGAAGATGATGGCATGGAGCGGATCGTAACGAAGGCCAAAAAACGCGCTGAACGTCTCTCCACTGGCGCCAAATGGCAGCCCGAAGAACGTGGGCTTGGGAATGCCTGAGATACCGTTTGGCCCGTTGGTGACGTTGGTCCAATTGAGCAGGACGATCCGCACGATCTCGGCGAAAGCGAGCGTCACGATGGCGAGATAGTCGCCCCTAAGCCTCAGCACGGGAAGGCCGACCGTACAGCCCCACAGCGCAGCGAGCAGGCCGGCGAAGGGAAGACACATCCAGAACGACCAGCCGAAATCCATTGCCAGGATGGCAAAGCTGTAAGCGCCGACGGCATAAAAGGCGACGTAGCCGAGGTCGAGCAGACCTGCGAGCCCCACGACGATATTCAGCCCGGACCCGAGCATCATATAGGTGAGAACGACGATCGAAAGATCGAGCAGGTAACGGACCGGCAGTCCAAGATGGAAGGCTTTCTCCAACAGATAGGAGGTGATGGGAAAGAGAACTGCAAAGGCGATGCCGCCGACGGTAAAGATGCGGGCATAAGGAAGGTTGGGAAAGAAATGGAGAATGGCCCGGCGGATCGCGCCAACGATGAGAAACGCGAACACGCCGCCCGCCACCAATCTTGCGGCCGGCGAGACGAGGCTTGCGAGCGCCGAGAGAAGGGCGACGGCGCCGAGCACGAAGAGATCGCGGCGCGAGAGCGGCTCGCTGGTGAACAGCCTGGCAAATGGCTCGGTCAGTGGACGGTCCGTCTGCCAGACGAACAAATTCAGAAGCAGCCTGCCGACAAAGACAGCGCCGACCACTGCAGCGAGCAACACCGGGCGTGACTGAAGCGTCAGTCCTCCGACGCTGTCGACGGTCTTGAACCCGAGAGTGAGGCAGAATAGGGCAAAGGCCACATAGGCTGCGAGCAATGCATCGAGCAGCGCTGCCTCGAGCCGGTGGCTCAGCGATTTGACCGGCTCGTTCAATGCCTAGACCTTCTCTACCTCAGGCCGGCCGAGCAGGCCCGACGGGAAGAAGATGAGAACCACGGCGAGCATCGAGAAGGCCGCGACGTCCTTGTACTCGATGGTGAAATAGGCGGACCAGAAGGTCTCGATCAGGCCGATGATGAGCCCGCCAAGCATGGCGCCCGGCAGCGAGCCGATGCCGCCGAGCACGGCAGCCGTGAACGCCTTGATGCCGGCAACGAAGCCGATGAAGAAATCGATGACCCCGTAATAGAGCAGATAGAGAAGGCCGGCGACGGCGGCGAGCGCGGCGCCCATGACGAAGGTGAGCGAGATCGTGCGGTCGACGTTGACGCCCGACAATGCGGCCATCATCCGGTCCTGCTCGCAGGCGCGCTGCGCGCGGCCAAGCGCGGTGCGGGTGATGATCAGCGAGAACACGCCCATGAGCACCACGGTGGTCAGCACGATGAGGATCTGGATGTTGGAGAGGTTCACGGCGAACCCGCCAGCGTTGAAGATCTGATAGCCGCCGGTGACCACGGGCTGCAACGGCTTAACGCGGGCGCCTTGCGCCACCTGAATGAAGTTCTGCAGGATAATCGACATGCCGATGGCGGTGATCAGCGGCGCGAGACGGAAGGATTCGCGCAGCGGCCGATAGGCGATGCGCTCGACGGTCCACCCCCACATGGCGGTGAGCAGCATGGCGACGATCAAGACGAGAACAAGCGCAAGCGGAACGAGCGTCAGGCCGAGACTCATGATCAGGAGAAAGGCGATCAGCGCGATGAAGGCGCCCACCATGAAGATGTCGCCATGGGCGAAATTGATCATGCCGATAATGCCATAGACCATGGTGTAGCCGATGGCGATCAGGCCGTAGATCGAGCCGAGCGCGATCCCGTTGACCAGCTGTTGCAGGAAGTAAGCCATTGACGCCGCTGCCCTCCTTCCCCCCGACCCGGGGCTAGCGTATCGGCCCCGTGGCTATGGCCTCTGCCTGGGGCGCTCCTTCATAGCAATAAGGGCGTGGAGCGTACAACGTGAACCGCATTATCGAGGCGTGCCCAATATTACAGCAGCATGTGTGAGCCGTCGCAGTAGGGTGGGTCACCGGTATCCTTGCAGCCGCAAAGAAGGGCAAGCTCGGTCCGCTCCGCTGTGAACATCAAAGGCTCGATGCCGGTCCCGGCATGCGACCCGTCGCAAAAGGGCTGCTTCTGGCTTCGCCCGCAGCGGCACCAGGCATAGCGCCTGCCAGCTTCAAGTTCCACTTGATAGGGGCTGAGTTGCGGCCGTTCCGGCTCGGTCATGCCTTGGCTTCCCAGTTTCAGAGGGTGGCTAACGCGCCTCCTTAGCCAATTCGCAGAAGCCGCACAAGAAAGCGCCCTGCGGCCGCGGGACAATTGGGTCATTCAGCCTTGGGTTTGGCGCGGGTTTAACGCGGCGGCTTTTCAGCACGGGCGGCTTCGACCGCTTGCCTGATCGCGTCGGTTACCAATTGCGGCTCTTCGATCTGCACATAGTGGCTGCTCTTGGTGGCAATCCGGTGAGCACGAGACCCGCAACCTCCTTCGGATAGGTGCTGGCGTAAAGCCTCGCGATCAGCCCCCCGGTCGAATGTCCCGCGAGTACGTAAGGCGGAGGGATTGCCGCGGCTCCAAGCAGCGCATGGAGGTCGGCAACGGCGTCCGCTGTGGTTCGCGGCGTGGGCACGGAATCGCTACGGCTGAACTGGTCGGCGCCAAGCGTCGTTCCGGGACGGTCGTAGGCGCAGACTCTGGTGAAGTCAGCCACCTCGGGAAAGACCGCCGCGCCCGCATCTGGCTTCACGCTCCAGATGTCGCCACGGTTGCGCAAGCCGGCCTCGAGAATGACGATCGGAACGCCGGCTCCTGAGCACTCGAGATAGAGCTTTCGGGCGCCGCCGATTTTGATGAGCCCGGCGAAGTCGCCATTGGTCGGGACGGGCTCGGCAGCTTTGGCGCTCGTGAGCAAGGCCGACAAGGCAATGACGGCGAGAACCGAAATCCGACGAGGCATGGGCGTGTTGGTTCTGATCCGCCTCAAATGGCGACGTGACCGTTGTTTGAAGGGTGAGCGCTTTCGTGGCGCGCCGGTCGGCTAGTCTCCGAACAGTCCTTGGATCTGCCCCGCCACGTTTTCTTTCGGCGGCTTGGATCTGGCGCCCGGCACCGAACCCGTCGGCGTGTCGGCATTGCCATCGTCGTCATCAGGCGCGGCGGAGGCGATCGCCTTGCCGGCCACAATGGGAGCGAGTTTGCTGTCCAGCGCATAGACGTCGGCAAAGCTCGTGACCTTGCCGTCGGCATCGGCGACGGCGGTGAAGTAGGTGGTATGCACCGGTATGGGATGATCGAGGTTGACGGCGCTGTCATAGCCCTTGGCGAGGAGGTCCTGGACCTTGTTTGTGTCCCATCCCTTGTCTTCGGCGAGGAGAATTTCCGCGAGCCAGCTCGGCTTCTCCATGCGGATACAGTTATGCCCTTCTGCGCGCATCGTCGGCTTGAACAGGCCGCGCTTGATAGTATCGTGCATGTAGACCATGTGCTTGTTGGGATAGACGAACTTGAGTTTGCCCAGCACATTGGTTGGCCCTGGCGCCTGGACGAAGGCGATATTGGCCATGTTCACGCTGCCCCAGTTGACGCTGCCTGCATCGACGACGCGG
>DATDLA010000253.1:0-3475 GCA_036519535.1 Methyloceanibacter sp. | reverse complement strand
ACCCGACCATCGCCCGCGCCGATGCCATGCTCAAGCGCTGCGTCCATTGCGGCTTCTGCACCGCCACCTGCCCGACCTATGTGCTGCTTGGCGATGAGCGCGATTCCCCGCGCGGCCGCATCTACCTCATCAAGGAGATGTTCGAGCAGGGCGCGGTCACCCCGCCGATCACCCACCATATCGACCGGTGCCTCTCCTGCCTCTCCTGCATGACCACTTGCCCGAGCGGGGTGGACTACATGCATCTCGTCGATCTCGCGCGGGTCCGCATCGAACATAAGCGCTCGCCGGGGCAGCGCGCCACGCGCTGGCTTCTCGCCAAGGTGCTGCCGTATCCGGGCCGCTTCCGCGTGGCACTGCTGTTTGGTTCGCTCGCTCGCCCGTTCCGCGGGTTCATCTCGGCGCTCGGCATGAAGACCGGCGCCGCGGCGCTGGCGCTCGCGCCGTCGCGCCTGCCGTCTCTGAGAACGCCCAAGCCGGAGCCGATTGTTCGCCCGGCCGGAGAGCCGGTGAAGCGCGTAGCCCTCCTGCTCGGCTGCGTGCAGGAGGTTCTCGAGCCCTCGATCAACCAGGCCGCTATCAGGCTGCTCAAGCGCCACGGCGTCGAGGTGTTGATGCCGAGCGGGGAGGCCTGCTGCGGCGCGCTGCAGCACCATCTCGGCCGGGAGAACGAGACGCACAAGGCGGCGCGGCGCAATGTCGATGCCTGGTCGAGCGCGCTCCGCGAAGGCCGCCTCGACGCCATTCTCACCACCGCGTCCGGCTGTGGCACCATGGTCAAGGATTATGGCCATCTGCTTGCCCGCGACCGCGGCTATGCCGAGCGCGCCACCGAGATGTCGAGGCTCGCCCGCGACATCACCGAGTTCATCTATGAGCTTGGGCTGCTCCCGCCGCTTGCCTGGACCAGCCTTCGCGTCGCCTATCACTCCGCCTGCTCGCTCGAGCACGGCCAGCAAGTTGGCAACGAGCCTCGCGCGCTGCTCATCCAGGCCGGCTACACCGTGCTCGACGTCCCCGAAGGCCATATCTGCTGCGGCTCGGCCGGCACCTACAATCTCCTCCAGCCTGAGCTCGCCGGCCAATTGCGCGAGCGGAAGCTCAAGAACATCGCCAGCGTGAAGCCCGACCTTATCGCCACCGGCAATATCGGCTGCATCACCCAGCTTCAGCGCGGCAGCAAAGTTCCCGTGGTGCATACCATCGAGCTGCTCGACTGGGCGACCGGCGGCCCGTGCCCAAAGGCGCTGGAGAAGCTCAAATCCAAGGTGCACCCGCTCGAGAGCCTGCTGGAGCTCGCCGGCGCCAGGTAACGGCTAGCGGTCCAACTGTCACGACGCACAACCTATTGATTTGCAAGCCCCCTCCGGGTGCAACTATACTGTCATGGACTGAAGACGGGGAGGCTCCACGCAGACTCGTTTATGTCCAAGCAAAAGAGACCGAGGGAGCAAATCAGCGGGATCGTCGGCGGGCATATCGTCCCCGCGACTGAAACTCCGCTTCTGACCAGCGCCTCAACCCCTTGGTCTGGCTTTTTGCTGGAAAAACACAACACCGGCGACAGACAAGACGTTAGCTGGGGTTGGCATCGGGCACATATCAGTCTTATCACCAAAGGCCAGCTCAGCTTCAGCGTCCGCACTTCCCGTGGCAATCAGGATTTCGTGAGGCAGGCTGGGAGCGTTTGCGTGTTCCCGAGCGGCTATGACGAGACGCATTTTGCGATCGCCGGATCCAAGTTCGAGGCGATCGTCGTAGAGCTTGATCCCAATCGGCTTGAGACATTGTTGGAGCGGCCGGCCTCGGCGTCAACCGACACACTGGCCCCGCAGATCGTGGTACGGGATCGCTATATGGCGATGCTGCTCAGGGCAATGGCATCAGAGGTCGCTCAGGGCTGTCCCGCCGGCGCCCTCTACGGGCAGGGCTTTGTCTCTGGCATTGGCGACTTATCTCGAGCGAAGATTTTCGGTGAAGGGTCGCGCCGGGAAGAAAAAACACCTGAGGTTGGTCTGGGCCGGTAGACCGTCGCTTGCTGGGCGCACCCCTATGGGCTAGAAGCCGCGAAGCCAGAGCCAAGCCGTCAACCGCCAATCCCATGAGCAAGAAAGACGAGCCGGTCCGCCCCGAGGCCCGCCTGCCGAAGGGCCTATACGACACGCCCGCGAGCGAGCTTCGCGCGACGGAGCACATGCTCGCCAAGATCAGGGACGTGTTCGAGCGCTACGGCTTCGAGCCGCTCGACACCCCTGCCATCGAATATGCCGACGCGCTCGGCAAGTTCCTCCCCGACCAGGACCGGCCGAACGAGGGGGTGTTCTCCTTCAAGGACGGCGACGATCAGTGGCTGTCCCTCCGCTACGATTTGACCGCGCCGCTCGCCCGCTACGTCGCCGAAAATTACCAGAACCTGCCGAAGCCCTTCCGCCGCTATCAGGTTGGCCCCGTGTGGCGGAACGAGAAGCCAGGCCCTGGCCGCTTCCGCCAATTCACCCAGTTCGATGCCGACACGCTTGGCGCAGCGTCGGTCGCCGCCGACGCCGAGCTCTGCATGCTCGCCGCCGACACGCTGGAAGCGCTCGGCATCCCGCGCGGGCAATATGTGGTGAAGGTCAACAGTCGAAAGATTCTTGACGGCTTGATGGACACCATTGGACTCGGTGGTCACGAGAATGCTGGAAGACGACTCTCGATCCTCCGCTCGATCGACAAGCTAGACCGACTAGGGCCTGATGGCGTTCGCGAATTGCTTGGTCAAGGACGCCGAGATGAGAGCGGCGACTTTACATATGGCGCCCGGCTCGATGAATCGGCGATCAACACAATAATGTCGTTCCTAGATTCCGACTGGCGGCGCGGTGAGCCAGAGACGGACATTGTCCAATTGTATGGCACCAATGACTTGGTCGCTGAAGGCTTGGATGAAATTGTCGCTATCGGCAAACTGGCCAAGAGTGCTGGCTACGGTTTAGATCGGATCAGGCTAGACCCCTCCGTCGTCCGCGGCCTCGAATATTACACCGGGCCCGTCTTCGAAGCCGAGCTGACTGCGCCCATCAAAGACGAGCGCGGCCAATCGATCCGCCTCGGCTCGGTGGTGAGCGGCGGCCGCTACGATGGTCTCGTCGAGCGCTTCACCGGCGAGAAGGTTCCCGCCACCGGAGTCTCCATCGGCGTGTCGCGCCTCCTTTACGGATTGAAGACTCTCGGCAAGATCCCCGCCGAGACCGTGCAAGGCCCGGTCGTCGTGCTGGTGCTCGATCGCGACCGCATGGCCGACTACCAGAAGATGGCGCAAGACCTCCGCAACGCCGGCATCCGCGCCGAGCTTTATCTCGGCGAGTCGGGCATGAAGGCGCAGATGAAATATGCCGACAAGCGCGGCAGCCCTTGCGTCGTCATTCAGGGCGGCGACGAGAAGGCAAAGGGCGAAGTGCAGATCAAGGATTTGATCCTCGGCGCCACGCTCACC
>DATDLA010000252.1:0-2070 GCA_036519535.1 Methyloceanibacter sp. | reverse complement strand
CAGCAATTTGGTGGTGCCGGGATAGGTCCACCAGCGGTCGAGATGCACATTGTTGTCCACGACCGAATAGGGGATCAAGGTCACGCCGGGCATGACGCGGCCAAGCTCGGCGAGCGCGCGGGGCATGTGATAGTTCGACGTTACCACGATGATCGACGTGTAGTGATGCTGCGCCACCCACTGGCTCGTCTCGGTGGCATTGTCGATGGTGTTGCGCGCTTCCTTGTCGATATCGACGCAACAGGAGAAAAGCTGGTCGCCTTGGCTCGCGAGCTGCTTCAACTCCTCGGTCGAGGTGGTGCGGTTGACGCCGGTGATCAACAGGCGCTTCGCCTTCTGCTGGGTCAACAGCTTCATCGCCTCGTCGATGCGGGCGACGCCGCCGGTCAAGACGGCAATACCGTCGGCGGTGCGAGGTTCAGGCTGGCTGCGCTGGATACCGCCGGTGAAGATGAAGAAGCCGACGACGAGCAGAACGACGGCAAGCATCACCAGATCGAAGATCAGGCGAAGGCTAGCGACTAAAAGGTCGAATGCGCTTGAAGATTTCGGCTCGACGTGCGTCACCGCTTACTCCCGCCCTGCCACGCGCGGCGCAAGAATAGGCTTAATCGAATCGATAGGAAATCGGCTTGGCAGCGCTCAACGATGTCCTATTTCCCTGCACTCAGGCGTAGGACTTGAGCACGCGGATGACGCCGAGCCGCGAGGTGATCATGCAGAGGCAGGCGATGACGAAAACCACCAGCATGCAGAGCAGATAGCCCTTGAGATCGAGCTCGCCAGAGCCGACGAGCCGGCTCATTTCGGTGGCGGTGGCGGGCTCGCCGCCGAGCAGGTGCATGACCACCGGAAGCAGCAGAAACACAAACGCCGCGCTCACCGCGCCGACGAGGCCGGCGCGGACGCCGAGCCCGACGAAATGGCGCTCGAACTCACGGCTGATGAAACGCTCGTTGGCGCCAACGAAATGCAGCACCTCGATGATCTCGCGGTTCGACGCCATGGCGCTGCGGGTGGCCGAGACGATGACGGCGACGGTCGCGGCGGCGACGAGAGCGAGCACGGCAAAGCCGCCAAGCGCGGCCGACCTCGTCAGGGTGCGGATCTCCGCCCGCCAGCGGCGGTGGTCGTCAAGGGTGACGCCCTCGAAGTTTTGCGACAGCGCCGCGCTCACCGCCTTGATGTCAGGCGGGTTGGAGCGGTCGATCTCGACCGCGATCAGGCGGGGGATGGGCAGCGCCGACAGGGCCTCGCTATGGCCGAGCCAAGGTTCGAGCAGCTTGGCGGAATCCTCGGCGGTCAGCGGTTTCACCCGGGTGACGCCGGCTTGCTTGGCGAGAAACAGGGAGACGAGGGTCATCTTCTTCTCGATGTCGGCGGTGTTCACCGGATCGAGCTCGACAGTGATCTCGCTCGAAATGTCTTTCACCCAGGCTTCGGCGGATTGATTGACCATGTACACCGCGCCGGCGGTGAGGCAGGCGAGGAACGACATGATGGCGATCACCACGGTTAGCGCGTTGCCGGCGATCGAGGCCGAGGGCACGATCTGCGCCGTCTTCGGCTGAAAGCGCGCCGGCAGAATCCCGGCGAAGAGATTGCGCCACGGATAGTCGCGGATGTCGGCGATGAGTTGCACGGCGGTCAACGGATCTCCAGATGGCCTTCGTAGAGCACGAGGCGCGGGGCGTCGAGCTGATCCATCAGCCCGTAGTCGTGAGTGGCGATGATCACCGAGGTGCCGAGGCGATTGAGCTCGACGAACAGCCGCAACAGGCGATCGGCGATCATCGGATCGACGTTGCCGGTTGGCTCGTCGGCGAGCAAGAGCTCAGGCCGCCCGATCACGGCGCGAGCGATGGCCGCCCTCTGCTTCTCGCCGCCGGAGAGAATCTCCGGGTAGGCGTCGACGCGGTCGCCGAGCCCGACCCAGCGCAACAGGTCGGTCACGTCCTCGCGATAGTCTGACTCCTTCTTGCCCATCACCCGCAAGGGCAGCGCCACGTTCTCCCAGGTGGTGAGATGGTCGAGCAGGCGGAAGTCCTGAAACACGATGCCGATGCGGCG
>DATDLA010000251.1:0-5756 GCA_036519535.1 Methyloceanibacter sp. | reverse complement strand
GGCCTTTGTGGCTGGACGGTAGATTGGTGCGAGCGCCATTGTAGCCGTTGCAGCTTGCGACGTTCTTAGCGCGACCGCTGACTCTGAAGATCAGACCAAGGGGCGATCGACAATTCCCAGCTCTTCTTGATCAGGTCGCGGCAAGCGCCGGAGATGGCGTATGCCGGCCGCTCGAGTTGCAGCTTGCGCTCCGAATAGTTGGACGGATTGATCGTCACGAGGAGGTCTTTATAGGCGACCATCTTGCCCACCAGATTGCTGTCCTCGAAGAGAACAAGCCGCCCCCAAGAGTATGACCAAAAGTCTTCGACCTTGCCCGCGGGGTAGGAGTCTGAACAGGAAATGCGCGCCGCGATTTCGCTGACATTGCCGCAGGCGTCTGCCAAGTTTTCAAGATACGGCTTTTTCAGCTCGATATAGTAGGAGCGGACCGATGAGTAGGCCGTGTAGGCAGACACGAGCAGCGCGTACACGAGCAGAATCGCGATCGTGTATCTGGGGTACGTCTTGACGAGCTGGTCCCACAAATCTGCCATCGGCAATTCCGTCGAGCGACCTCCCCGCTACACCAGCATCGTCACTGGGTCTTCGATGAAGGCTTTGAAGGCGGCAAGCAGCTCGGCGCCGAGCGCGCCGTCGATCACCCGGTGATCGACCGATAGAGTCGCGCTCATCATGGTGGCGATCTTCACCGCATCGTCCTTGATCACGGGGCGCTTCTCGGCACGGCCGACCGCTAGGATGCTCGCTTGCGGCGGATTGATCACGGCGTCGAAGCGGTCGATGCCGTACATGCCGAGATTGGAGAGCGTGGTGGTGCCGCCCTGATATTCGTGGGGGGCGAGGCGCTTCGATCGCGCCCGCTGGGCAAGGTCTCGCATCTCGTTGGAAATCTCCGACAGGCTTTTCAGCTCGGCATTGCGAACCACGGGCGTGAACAGCCCGCCGCCTGGTAGGGCTACGGCAACGGCAATGTCGGAGCCGCGATGCAGAAGCAGCCCCTCTTCTGTCCAGCTCGCATTGGCGCGCGGCACCTTCTGCAACGCCATGGCGAGCGCCTTGATGATGAAGTCGTTGACCGACAGCTTGAAGGAGCGCGGACCGTCTTGCGGCGCCATGCCGTTGAGGCGCGTGCGCGCGGCAAGCACCGCATCGAGGTCGCAGTCGATCCCGAGATAGAAATGCGGGATGGTCTGCTTGGCGAGCGTGAGCCGCTGGGCAATCACGCGGCGCATGGTGTCGTGCGGCACAATCTCGTAGCTGCCGGGCTCGTAGAGCGCCAGCACCTGCTTGTCGGTCAGACCCGCGGCCGGCGCTGTCCGCGACAGCGTGAGGCGCCGCTCAGGCTCGGGCATCGCCTCGATGGCTTCGATCGCTTCTGCCTGCTTGGGGACGACTGCCTCGGCAGCAGCCAGAGGGATGTCGCGCTTGACGATGCGCCCCTTCGGACCGGAGCCCTGAAGCCTGCGGAGATCGATGCCGAGCTGGCTGGCAAGCCTCCGCGCGAGCGGCGAAGCGAGGACACGCTTCGCGTGGCCCCCCTCTCCACTGTGGAGAGAGGGCGAGGGGGTTCGAGACTCGCCGGCAATGGACATCGGTCAGGCTTCCCTCGCGTGGGCGAGCTTGGCCATTGCCTCTTCCCAGTGCTCGCCGTCGAACAGCATGATGCGGGTCACGCGCACCGCGCCCTTTTCGAGGCAGCGCACATTGACGCTGAAGCCGTCGGGCTTGGAGCGCGGCACGTAGAAGCTCTTGATGCCGCAGACCGAGCAGAAATGATGCTTCGCCGTGCCGGTGTTGAATCTGTAGGTGGTGATCTCGCTCGCGCCTTTGAGCAGGCGGAAGCGCTCCGCCGCCACAATGAGATGCAGATAGCCGGTCATGCGGCAGATCGAGCAGTTGCACTCCTTGACCTCGATCTCGTCGGGCGCGAGCACCTCGAAGCGCACCGCGCCGCAATGGCAGCCGCCTTTCTTCCAGGTCATGGGGGCTGGGGGGGCTTGTTCCATGAGCGTCACTCCCGGTAACAAACGGACTTCGCCGCAGCGACCACCTGCTCAACCGACGGCAAAGCCAGCTTCTCGAGATTAGCGGCGTAAGGCATCGGCACGTCGGCGCCAGTGATCTTCATGGGCGGCGCATCGAGATCGTCGAACGCCTCAAGGGCCACGCGGGCGCAGATCTCCGAGCCAATCGAGCAGATGGGCCAGCCCTCCTCCACCGTGACGATGCGGTTGGTTTTTCTTACCGAGGCGATCACCGTGTCGAGGTCGAGCGGCCGGAGCGTGCGGAGATCGATGACCTCAGCCTCGATCCCTTCCTCGGCCAAGCGCTTGGCGGCTTCGAGCGCATAGGCCATGCCTCGCGAATAGGAGACGATAGTGACGTCCCCGCCTTCCCGGGCCACGCGTGCTTTTCCGATCGGCAGCACGAAGTCCTCGAGCTTCGGCACGTCGAAGCTTTGGCCGTAGAGAATCTCGTTTTCGAGAAAGATCACCGGGCTCGGATCGCGGATCGCGGCCTTAAGCAATCCCTTCGCGTCGGCCGCCGTATAGGGAGCGATCACCTTGAGCCCCGGCACGGAGGCATACCAGGCCGAGAAGTCCTGGCTGTGCTGGGCGGCGACCCGGGCGGCGGCGCCATTCGGCCCGCGAAACACGATGGGGCAGTGCATCTGCCCGCCAGACATGTACAGCGTCTTGGCGGCGGAGTTGACGATGTGATCGATGGCCTGGAGCGCGAAGTTCCAGGTCATGAACTCGACGATGGGCTTCAAGCCGGCAAAGGCCGCGCCGACGCCGGTGCCGGCAAAGGCATATTCGGTGATTGGCGTGTCGACCACGCGCCGCTCGCCGAACTCCTCGAGCAGGCCTTGGGTCACCTTGTAGGCGCCCTGATATTGGCCTACCTCTTCGCCCATGATGAACACGCGGTCGTCGGCGCGCATCTCCTCGGCCATGGCGTCGCGCAGCGCCTCGCGCACGGTCATAGTCACCATCTCGGTGCCCGGCGGAAGTTCGGCTTCGGCACGCGGCTCGGCCGGTGCCACCTGGGGTCCTGCCGGCGCTTCCTCGACCGCAGGCCTCGCCTCGCCGAGATCGGCGTCCTCCACGGCGCCCTTCTGGGACTGAGGTACCGACCTGATCGCTTCGGCGATTTTGGCCATCTGCGCGAGTTCTCCCTCGCCCTTCGAGACGGGCGCTGACGCGCCCTCCTCAGGGTGAGGCCTTGTGCCCTCATCCTGAGGAGCGGCCGCAGGCCGCGTCTCGAAGGATGAGGTGTCCAAATCCTCGCCATCGGTCAGCAGCAGAGCGATCGGCTTGTTCACCGGCACATGCTCGGTGCCCTCGGCCACCAGGATCCTGCCGACCCTGCCGTCTTCCGCCGCCTCGACCTCCATGGTCGCCTTGTCGGTCTCGATCTCGGCGATCACGTCGCCGGCGCGTATCTCGTCGCCCTCCCGGACATGCCATTTGGCAAGCGTGCCCTCCTCCATGGTGGGCGAGAGCGCCGGCATTAGAATTTCGCTGGGCATGGTCGATAGGTCTCGGTTTTTAAGGCAACGCCACGACGTCGGTGTAAAGCTCGCTCGCCTCAGGCTCAGGATCGCTCGTGGCGAAGTCTGCGGCTTCATTGACGATGGCGCGGATGTCCTTGTCGATCTGCTTCAAGCGATCTTCGTCCACAACGCCAGTTTCGCTCAGCCGCTTGCCAGCAAGCTCGATGGGGTCGCGCTGGGTGCGCACCTCCTGCACCTCTTCCCGCGAGCGGTATTTTGCCGGGTCCGACATTGAATGGCCACGATAGCGGTAGGTGCGCATCTCGAGGATCATCGGGCCTTCGCCTGCCCGCACCCTGGCGATCGCAGCCTGCCCGGCGGCCTTCACCGCGCGCACATCCATGCCGTCGACCTTCATGCCGGGAATGCCGAACACCGAGCCGCGGTGATACAGCTCCTCGGCGAGCGCGCTTCCCCGCCCCACATGCGTGCCCATGGCGTAGTGGTTGTTCTCGATCACATAGATGACCGGGAGCTTCCACAGCGAGGCCATGTTGAAGCTCTCATAGACCTGGCCTTGGTTGGCCGCGCCCTCGCCGAAATAGGTGAGCGAGACGCGGTCGTTGCCACGATATTTGTTGGCGAAGGCGAGCCCGGTGCCGAGCGGGGCCGGTGCGCCGACAATGCCGTGGCCGCCATAGAAGTTCTTCGCCACGGAGAACATGTGCATGGAGCCGCCCTTGCCCTTGGAGTAGCCGTGGCGGCGTCCGGTGAGCTCGGCCATCACGCCTTTGGGGTCCATGCCTGAGGCGAGCATATGGCCGTGGTCGCGATAGGCGGTGATCACTTGATCCCCCTCCTCGCGCGCCATCTGCATGCCGGTGACCACGGCTTCCTGGCCGATATAGAGATGGCAGAAGCCGCCGATCAGACCCATGCCGTAGAGCTGGCCAGCCTTCTCCTCGAAGCGGCGGATCAGCAGCATCCGGCGATAGGCCTCGAGTTCCTGCTCGGGGGTCAGGCTCGGCGCGCTGCCGTGCTCCAGCACCGTCGCTGAGGTCAGGGCTTCGGGCGGAGTGATGGACGGTGCAGGCGGCGGGCCTTGGGTGTCGTGGGCCCCATCGGAAAAAGTGTTCAAACCTAAGTCCTCGTCTGCCCCGCCGCGTCCTGAGGCTAACACGAGTTAGGAAAGCACTGAAAGGCGGGGCAAGTTCATCAATTAGGCCAAAGGATCGGCTCCTGGTCCTTTGGCGGCGACGAATCTATCAGCGCTTCGGCGATGCCTTTGGCGTCTCAGCCGGCGCGCGGCGCTTCAGCATGACCAGATCATCGGGATGGGCAAGGTTCAAAATGGCGCGGGCGCGCTCGTCCAGCATGTCCGGGTCGAGGCTTTCCGGCCTCAGCAGAGCAACGTCGCGCTCCAGGCGCTTTCTCACCTCTTTCAGCCCGTCAAGCTCGCCGGCAAGCACCGCTTTTCGCTTCTCGAGGTCGGCACGGGCCTGCAATCCATGGTCCCCGGTCTGGAGATGATAGGCGAAATAGCCGCCGACGCCGCAGGCGAGCAGCGGAAAGAGGAGTGATCGGAACCGCATGTTCTTCGGAACCCAACCCGTTATGGCCGGGCTTAATCCGGCCATCCACGTTTAGCGAAGCAGGCTTGGGAGAATCGCGCCGGGAAGGTTAATCGCCGGTTAGCGGTCGCGGCTCAGCACCGAGCGGCCGGCATAGCGGGCAGCCGTCCCAAGCTCCTCCTCGATGCGCAGCAGCTGATTATATTTGGCCACCCGGTCGGAGCGGGCGAGCGAGCCGGTCTTGATCTGCCCGCAATTGGTGGCGACGGCGAGATCGGCGATGGTGGCGTCCTCGGTTTCGCCGGAGCGGTGCGACATTACCGCGGCATAACCCGCATCTTGCGCCATGCGTACGGCGTCGAGCGTCTCGCTCAAGGTTCCGACCTGGTTCACCTTGACCAGGATGGCGTTGGCAATGCCCTGGTCGATGCCCCGCTTCAGCCGCGTGACATTGGTGACGAAAAGATCGTCGCCGACGAGCTGCACCCGGGCGCCCAGGGCCTCCGTGAGTGCGCGCCAACCCTCCCAATCGTCTTCCGACATGCCGTCCTCGATGGAATAGATGGGATAGTTGGCGACGAGATCGGCGTAGGTGGCGACCATCCCGGCGAAATTGAGCGTCCGCCCCTCGCCCTTCAGCACATAGCGGTTGTCCGCGTAGAGCTCGGTCGCGGCCACGTCGAGCG
>DATDLA010000250.1:0-8714 GCA_036519535.1 Methyloceanibacter sp. | reverse complement strand
TTGCCATCTCGCGCGCGCTGGTCGAGCTGCATGGCGGCAGCCTGCAGATCAAGAGCCGCGAGGGCCAAGGCACCACCGTCACCTGCACGCTGCCCATCAAGGCCGTGACTGAAGAGGAAGAGGACGAGGCGGCAAGCGCCTGATCTTCTCCCGCCACTCAAGCAACGATGTGGTCGTAAAGCTCGTGCACGGCGCCGAGCGTGTCCTTAAGCATTGCTTCGAGCGTTGCGAAGTCAGGCATGTCGGAGGCCCGCGCCAGCAAATCTTTCAGCGCGCGCGGCGCCTCGTCCGGGACGAAGGGCTTGTCGAGACAGAGCCGCAAGCATTGGGTGAGCGCCTGGTAGAGCGTCGCCGCCGGGACGAGAACTTCGGCTTGCGCAAGGCTGATCACTCCCGCCTGCAGCAGCTTGTTAAGCGCGCCCACGATATTCTGATCGAGCACCTCGGGATGCTCGTGCGCGCTGACCACTTGCAGGAACTGGGTCAGGAACTCGATATCGATCACGCCGCCGCGCACGTGCTTCAGGTCCCAGATATCGCGCGTACCCTTCTCCTCTTCGATCTTGTTGCGCATGACGCGCACGTCGGCGGCGACCTGCGCCCGATCCCGCTTCCGGCGCAGCACCTCCGCTATGGTGCGCTCGATGGTTTGCCGAAGCTCTGGCGGCCCTGAGACGACCCTCGCGCGGGTGAGCGCGAGATGCTCCCAGGTCCAGGCTGAGTTTCGCTGATAGTCGATGAAACTCGCGAGCTTGGTCGCCACCGGCCCCTGACTGCCCGACGGCCTGAGCCGCATATCCACTTGGTAGAGCGAGCCTTCCGCGGTCTGCGCCGAAAGCGCCGCGATCAGCCGCTGGGTGAAGCGCGTATAATACTGACTGCCTGGGAGGCTCTTTGGGCCTTGCGACGGCGCTGACTCGCCCTCGAAGTCGTAGACGGTGATGAGATCGAGGTCTGAGGCCGCGGTCATCTCGCGGCCGCCAAGCTTCCCCATCGCCACCACCGCGGCCTGTCCTCCCGGAACGCGGCCATGCTGGCTCTCGAGCTCAGCTTCGACGCGTGCAGCCAGAGTCGAGATCAGCGTTTCGGCAAGCGTGGCATAGGCCGCTCCCGCCTGCGGCGCGGAAATCGTTCCTGAGATCACCCGCACGCCGATGAGGAAACCCTGTTCGCGCCCGACGATGCGCGAGCGGTCGAGCGCGTCCTGATAGTCGAAAGCTTGCTCGAGCGCCCTGACCACGAGCTCCTTGAGCTTCGCAGGCGTCGGCACCGCGCCGAAAAATCCGGGATCGAGCACCGCGTCGAGCAGGCGCGGACGGCGACCGAGGATGGCGGCAAGGCGCGGTGCCGTGCCCATGATGTCGGCGACGAGGCGCAACAGGCTCGGATTGGCAGCGAGGAGAGAGAAGAGCTGCACGCCTGCGGGCATTTCCGCCATCACCTTGTCGAAGGTGGCGAGCGCGAGGTCGGGCTCGGCCGTGCGCCCGAAAGTGTCGAGCAGCGAGGGGAGAAATTCTGAGAGGCGCTCGCGGGCGCGTTCGCTCCGCGTGGCGGGGTAGCGGCCTGACTGCCAGGCACGAACCGCGGCGATGGCCTGTTGCGGGTTGCGGAAGCCGAGTTTTTCGAGCGCGGCAAGTGCGGCAGGATCGCCCTCGTCGCTCGGCAGCACCATGCTCGGCGCGGTTTCCGGCAGTGGTGGCAGCTTCTCGAAGAGCGCGCCGTAATGCGTTTCGACGGTCGCAAGCTCTGCGAGGAGAGCATCGGCGAAAGCGTCCGCGTCGGCAAAGCCGGAAAGCGCCGCCACCCGGCGCAGCTCTTCCGGGTCGTCCGGCAGAGCGTGGGTCTGCTGGTCCCCGATCATCTGCAGCCGGTTCTCGACCCGGCGCAGGAACAAATAGGCCTCGGTCAGATCCTCGGCCGTCTTCGGCTCGATCCAGCCGCCTCTCGCCAATTCGTTCAGAGTATCGATCGTGCCGCGCAGCCGAAGCTCCGGATGCCGGCCGCCGGCGATGAGCTGCTGGGTCTGCGCGAAGAACTCGATGTCGCGGATGCCGCCGCGCCCGAGCTTGATGTCGTGGCCCGCGACCGCGATTCTGCCGTGGCCCTTATGGGCGTGAACCCGCCGCTTCATGGCGTGGATATCGGCGATCGCCGCGAAGTCGAGATATTTGCGCCAAATGAAGGGGTCGAGCTGGAGCAGGAACTCCTCACCGGCTTTGATATCGCCGGCAATGACACGCGCCTTGATCAGGGCGGCGCGCTCCCAATTCTGGCCGAAGCTCTCGTAATAAGTAAGCCCGGCATCGGTCGAGAGCGCCACTTGGGTTGCCCCTGGATCGGGGCGGAGCCGCAGATCGGTGCGGAACACATAGCCGTCGCCGGTGTGCTCCTGGAGGAGACGAACGAGCTCGCGGGTCAATCGCACGAAGAAGGCCGAAGGCTCGACATTCGGGACGAGCCCTGCCTGGTCCGCGTCGTAGAAGACGATGATGTCGATGTCGCTGGAATAATTGAGCTCGTGACCGCCGAGCTTGCCCATGGCGATGACGAAATACCCTTTGGGCGCCGTGGGCGAAGGGCCTACGATTTGGCCGGCAGCGTGTGCCTGGCGAAAGAGAAAGTTGACCGCCCGATCGACCACGGTGTCGGCGGCAACGCTCATGGCCCGCAGCGTGCCTTCCGTCGGCCAGACGCCGCCAAGATCGGCAAGTCCCACAAGGAGCGCGACCCGCCGCTTATAGCGGCGGAGCGTGGCCATGATCTCCTTCGGCGACTTCGCGGCTTCCGCCGCGGCGGCAAGCTCGGCGCCAGCCTCTGCGAGATGGGCGTCGGGATCGCGCGTGAGGCAATCGGCGAGAAGCCTGGGATCGCGCTGGGCGAGCGCGGCGAGGTAAGGCGCTCCGGACAGGGAGCCCGCGAGCAGGTCGCGCACCTTCGGCTCGTCTCGCAAAAGCGCGGCAGCAGGAGCAAGGCTCTCATCTCCGCCCAACGCTTTGGTCAAGGTGTCGAGAAGGTCAGCGCCGCGCGCCGCGTCATAAATCGCCGGGGGCTCGGCGATGCGCTTAAAGAACGCCGTCACGCCGGCCTTAGTTCTTGTCCGGACGCCTGATGCGCCGCTCCATTGACGAGCGCGTGGGTGTCGGCCGGCAGACACAAGACCACCTTCAGTCCGGGCTGGTTGTCTTCAAGCCTGAGCGACCCGCCATGCAGTCGCGCCACCGCTGAAACAAGGCTCAGGCCCAGCCCGCTCCCCGGCTCGGACCGGCTCGCCTCGAGCCTGACAAAGCGGCCGAGCACCCGCTCGCGATCTGGACTCGGCACCCCGGGGCCTCGATCGGTGACGACGATCTCCGCCATGGGTCCCCTCGCCTCGGTGGTCACGCTGACTTCGGGCTCCGATCCATTGCCACCTTGGGCTCGATCAGGCGCACCATATTTGATGGCATTGTCAATGAGGTTGGCAATAGCCTGGCCGAGCAGTTGGCGGTCGGCGCGTACGAACACGGGCTCGACCGGCTCTGCCTTCAGCACGATCCCGCGCTCCTCCGCGACTGGCTCGTAAAGCTCGGCCACATCGCGGACGAGCGCGGCGACGTCGAGGCTCTCTTTGTTATCGCCGCCTGCGCCAGCCTCGAGCCGGGCAATCGACAGGAGCGCGTTGAAGGTCTTGATCAGCCCGTCGGCCTCCTCGATGGTATGCTCCAGCGCCTCGCGATAGGCAGGCTCGCCATAAGGCTCGTGCAAGGCGGCCTCCACGCGGTTACGCAAGCGATTGAGCGGCGTCTTCAGATCGTGCGCGATATTGTCGGACACCTCGCGCAAGCCCGCCATCAGCTGCTCGATCCGCGCCAGCATCAGGTTGAGGCTTTCCGACAGGCGGTCGAGCTCGTCGCCCGAGCCGTTCACCGGCAGTCGCCCGGTGAGGTCGCCTTCCATGATGGTGCGGGTGGTGGCGGCGACCGCATCGATCCTGGCAAGCAGGTTGCGGCTGACCAGATAGCCCCCGCCGATGCCGAACAGCGCCATCACGCCAAGCCCCCAAAGCATGGCCGAGCGGATCACGCGCGCAAGCTCGCGCCGATCCTCGATGTCGCGGCCGACGATGAGGCGATAGCCTCCGGGCAGCCTGAACACATTGGCAAAGGCAAGCCTGGTTTCGATGCCGCCTTCCGCCGGCCGGCTATACTCGAATTCGACCGGTCCGAGGCTATCGAGAAGTTCCCGAGAGATGCTGGTGAGATTGCCCGCGACGCGGCGCCCGGTGGCGTCGGCCACGAAATAGAGGCTATTGCCCGGCGTCTGGCTGCGGTCCGCCACGGTGCGCACGAGCCGGGTCAAGCCGCCGTCGGTATATTGCTCGGCAAGACCTTTCAGCTCGGCGTCGATGGTTTCGTGCAGCTGCCTCGTCAGCAGCACGGTGGTGTTCCAATAGATGTAGAAGATCGCCACGGCCGCCGCCGCGCCGAACAGCGCAAGATAGGTCAGCGACAGGCGAAAGGTCGTGGTGCGGAAAAGCTTAGTGAGCGCTGTCACGGATGGTGTAGCCGGCGCCGCGGACGGTGTGCAGCAGCGGCGTCGCAAAGTTCTTGTCGATCTTGGAGCGAAGCCGCGAGACATGAACGTCGATGACGTTGGTCTGCGGATCGAAGTGATAGTCCCATACGTTTTCGAGCAGCATGGTGCGGGTCACCACCTGGCCCGCATGCTTCATGAGATATTCCAGCAGGCGAAACTCGCGCGGCTGCAACATAATCGGTTCGCCGGCGCGCGTCACCTTGTGGGAAAGACGGTCGAGCACGAGATCGCCGACCACGAAGCGCGTGCTTCCTTCCTCCGGCGAGGTGCGCCTCGCGAGCGCCTCGATGCGGGCGAGCAGCTCGCTGAAGGCATACGGCTTGGTGAGATAGTCGTCACCGCCGGCGCGCAGGCCCTTGACCCGGTCGTCGACCTCGCCCAGGGCGCTTAAGATCAGCGCAGGCGTTCTGACTTCCTCCGCGCGGAGCGAGCCGATCACGGTCAGCCCATCGCATTTTGGCAGCATTCGGTCGACGATCAGCACGTCATAGGCGTTGGCGCGCGCGAGCTCGAGGCCGGTCTGGCCGTCGGCGGCGTATTCGGCGACGTGCCCCTGCTCCTTCAGAGCACGCCGGAGAAAGCTTGCCGTCTCCTGATCGTCCTCGATCACCAGCACGCGCATGGTTGGAGATCTCCTAGCGGCGGGTTCTATCTCATTCAAGAGCGAGGTCATGGCTTCCTCGCGAAGGCGAAAACGAGGGCGGGCGGCGCGGCGGGGGGAACCGCGCCGCCCTCCGGCGTGAAGGCGTTAAACCTTAGCCTTCTTCAGGGAAAGCGCAATGAAGCGCGTCTGGTCGCCGGTTTTGACCTGAACCAGGACGTTGACCTTGTCCTTGTCCTTGGCGTTGTCCATTGCCTTCTTGACGCCCTTGGCGACGTCTCCAGGCTGCGACACCGTCTCGCCGGCAACCTGAAGAATGACGTCGCCTGCCTTGAGGCCCTTATCGGCAGCGTCGCTGTTGGGGTCGACGTCGGTGATCACCACGCCATCCTCGCCGGCGCCCGGCACCTTGACGGCAGGAGCCAGAGACAGGCCGAGATTGTCCAGCTGCTCGCTGCTGGTATCGGCGGACTTGTCGTCCTCGAGCGCCGCAAGCTTCTTGCCACTCGGGAACGTGCCAAGCTTCATGTTCACCTCGTGCTCTTTCCCATAACGAACGATGGAGAGCTTCACGTCGGTGTTGGGATGGAGCTCGGCGATCTTGCGGGCAAGGTCGCGAGAGTCGTCGATCTTGTCGCCATTGACCTCGACGATCACGTCGCCGGCCTTGACGTCCTGCTTGGCGGCAGGGCCGTCCTCGGCCACCTTGGTGACCATGGCGCCCTTGGCCTCAGGCAGGCCGATCGAATCGGCGATGTCGTCGCTCACATTCTGGATGACGACGCCGAGCCAACCGCGGTCGACGGTGCCATGCTCTTGCAGCTGACCGACCACCTCCTTGACGAGGGCAGCCGGCACGGCGAAGGCGATGCCGACATTGCCGCCGGAGGGGGAGAAGATCGCGGTGTTCATGCCAATGACCTCGCCATCCAGATTGAAGGACGGGCCACCGGAATTACCGCGATTCACCGCGGCGTCGATCTGCAGATAGTCGTAAGGACCAGATCCGATGTCGCGGTTATGGGCCGAGATGATGCCCGCCGTCACCGTTCCGCCGAGGCCGAACGGATTGCCGACCGCGAGCACCCAGTCACCGACGCGGGGATCCTTGCCGGAAAACTTCACGTAAGGAAACTGCTGCGGAGCCTTGACCTTGAGCAGAGCGACGTCGGTCCGGGAGTCGGCGCCGACCAGCGTAGCCGGATATTTGTCGCCGCTCTCAAGCGTCACGGAGATGTCCTCGGCGTCCTCGACCACATGGTTGTTCGTGACGAGGTACCCATCAGGCGAAATGAAGAAGCCCGAGCCTTGTGCGAGCGTCGGGTGCGGACGCGGCGGGCGGTTGCCCTGGCCGGGCTGGCCCTGGCGGAACTGCTTGAAGAAATCGTAGAGGGGGTTGTCCTCCGGCAGGTCGGGGAGCCCTGGAATCTGCAGGTCGTTCTCGGCGACCTTGGCGTCGCCCTTGACGTTGATGCTGACGACCGCCGGGCTCACCTTCTGCACGAGGTCGGCAAAGGTTAGTGGCGCCGCTCCGTAGGGAGTCTGCACGGTCTGCGGCGAAGGAACCTGGGTGGTCTGCGCCGGCTCGGCCGAGGCGAAGCGCATGTCTTGGCCGAGCGCGAGCCCCAAGGCGCCAACCGCAATCAGCGCGGCAGCCGTTACCGCCAACGGCCCACGCGTAAACTTCCGCGAGCCCTTGGTCACGGAGCTCTGGTCAGAATGAGTCATAAGGTCACCTCTCTCCTGCGATAGTAAGAATCCGCTGAAAACCCTGAGCCCCGCATCCTCATTGAGCGAGGCCTCTGGGCGGAAAATATAGGGGTCCGGCAATTACGCCGCCGTTTCGAAGGAATTAAATTTCGGTAAGGTTGGCGCCTTGCCGAAGGCTCAGCCGCCGGCCCACGGCCGAAATATGGTGGGCCGATTGCCTCTCGGCAATCAGCGATCCTCAATCAAACGCTTGAGCCTCCGCTCCTCCGCCTTGCTCAACGGTGCAACCTGCGCCGCCGCAGACCGCCGCCGATAGGCCAAAATAACGATCAGCAGCGCGACGATAAAGACCGCCGGAGTGGCGAACCACAGCAAAAAGGTGTGAGCTTCGAAGCGGGGCTTGAGCAGCACGAATTCACCATAGCGGGCAACGACGAAATCCTCGATCTGCTGGTCGGTGTCGCCAGCCTTGAGCCGCTCCCGCACCAGCAGGCGGAGATCCTTGGCGAGCGGCGCTGCGGAATCGTCGATCGACTGGTTCTGGCAGACGAGGCAGCGCAAGCCTTCGGAGATTTGGCGCGCTCTCGCCTCGAGCGCCGAGTCTTGCAGCACCTCGTCGGGCTCGACCGCCTTCGCCGGAAGCATTGCCAGGCTCACGGAGAGCGAAAGCAATGCACTAAGAAACACCTGGCCGAAACGAAGCGAATGCGATGAAGAGCGGGTTGCCGACATTGCTCTATTCGGCGGGGGCGAGGCCTTGGCCGAGTACTTTTGCCCGCTTCGGCGCGCCGACCCTCAAGCGCCGGTCGGACAGCGACAAGCCGCCGCCGATAAACATCGCCACGGCGCCGAGCCAAATCAGGCGCACCAGCGGATTGAAATAAAGCCTGACGCTGTAGGCGCCGTCCTTCAGGGGATCGCCGAGGACGACGTAAAGGTCGCCGCGCCAGCTTGCATGGATGCCGGCCTCGGTGGTGCCGCTGCGCTCCACGGTAAATTCACGTTTGGAGGGCTGCAAGGTGGTCACCTCCTCGCCGCCACGCATCACCTTGAACAATCCGACGCGCTCACGATAGTTCGGGCCTTCGCGCGGCGCGACGCCCTCGAAGGTCAACTGGTAGCCCGCGATCTCGGCGGTCTCTTTCGGCTTCATCGCCAGGATGCTTTCGCTCCGCCACGCAGTCGTCGCCACGATGCCGATGACCGCGATGCCGAGCCCGGCATGAGCGAGCGCGCCGCCGTAAGCCGAGCGGGGAAGGTTGGCGAGACGCCGTCCCGCTTCCGCCAAGGACCCATCGAACAGCTTCACTCTGAAGGCGATCTCGGACAGCGCGCCGCCGATGAGCCAAACCCCAAGCCCGAGACCGAGAGGCGCGAGCCAGGGGCCGCGCTGCTGCCAAGCGAGAGCCGCCACGGTGGCGATGAGCGCAAGGATCGCCGCAGCGAGGAGGCGCTGGCCGGCGGCGACAATGTCTCCCCTCTTCCAGGCGAGCATCGGACCGAAGGGAATCGCGATCAAGAGCGGCACGAAGAGCGGCACGAAGGTGTAGTTGAAGAACGGAGCCCCGACGGAAATCTTCTCGCCGGTCAGCGACTCAAGCGCGAGCGGATAGAGCGTGCCGACAAAAACGGCAGCGCAAGCGGTAATGAGCAGCAGGTTGTTGAGGACGAGGCTCCCTTCCCGGCTGATCGGCGCGAACAGCCCGCCTTGCGCAAGCAGCGGCGCCCGGATGGCGAACAGGGTCAGCGCTCCGCCGATGAAGATGCCCATGATGGCGAGGATGAAGACGCCGCGCGCCGGATCGACGGCGAAGGAGTGCACCGAGGT
>DATDLA010000249.1:0-2667 GCA_036519535.1 Methyloceanibacter sp. | reverse complement strand
GACGACACGATCTCGAGATCCTGTTCATCGAGCGCAATCAGCTTCAGTTGGTTGTCGGCCATCGGGGCATCCCGGCTAGGACCGTGCCGCCTTCGGCGAGGCGGAAATGCGGTCTCTTCGTCATTCGTCGGCGCTAGGGCCTAGCATGCTAGCGGACGAGGCGAAACCGGCAAAGTGCGGAAAGCGGGCTAGCTCGAAAGCCGTTCGATATGGGCGCCGCACTGCCGCAGCTTCTCCTCGATGCGCTCGAAGCCGCGGTCAAGATGATAGACGCGGCCGATCATGGTTTCGCCCTGGGCGGCGAGGCCGGCGATGATCAGGGACACCGAAGCGCGCAAATCCGTGGCCATGACTTGCGCACCGGCAAGACCCTGCACGCCGGTGACCATGGCGGTGTCGCCCTTGAGCTCGATGCGGGCGCCAAGCCGGGCGAGCTCCTGCACATGCATGAAGCGGTTCTCGAAGATCGTCTCGCGCACGGTGGAGGTGCCTTGCGCCATGCACATGAGCGCGATGAGCTGGGCCTGCAGATCGGTGGGAAAGCCCGGGAATGGCTCGGTGTCGACGGCGACCGGGCGGAGACCGCTGCCGTTCCGCGCCACTCTGAGGCCGGAGGGTGTCTCTTCGATCTCGACGCCGCTCGAGCGCAACAGGTCGAGCGCACTCTCCAGAAGATCGGCGCGGGTATTTTGCAGAAGCACATCGCCGCCGGTCATGGCCGCCGCCATGGCGTAGGTGCCGGTCTCGATGCGATCGGGCAGCACGGTATGCTCGGCGCCGTGTAGATGACCCACGCCCTCAACCTGCAAGGTCGCGCTGCCGATGCCGCCGATCTTGGCGCCCATCTTCTTGAGGCAGCTCGCGAGGTCGGCGACTTCGGGCTCGCGCGCCGCGTTCTCGATCAGCGTGTCGCCGCGGGCAAGCACGGCGGCCATCAGCGCATTATGGGTGGCGCCGACCGAGACCTTGGAGAGCGTGACCCTGGCGCCGGTCAAGCCCTTGGGCGCCTTGGCGATGACGTTGCCGCCTTCGAGCTCGATCGAGGCGCCGAGCGTCTCAAGCGTGGTCAGGTGCAAATCAACGGGCCGCGTGCCGATGGCGCAGCCGCCGGGAAGAGAGACCTTGGCCTCGCCGCAACGGGCGAGGAGCGGCGCCAGCACCCAGAAGCTCGCCCGCATGCGCGAGACCATCTCGTATGGCGCGGTCGTGTCGACGATCTCGGCCGACTTGAGCTTGAAGGTCTGGCCGTCGGTGGTGGCCTGGCCCACCTTCTTGCCGACCACGGTGATGTCCACGCCGTGATTGCCGAGAATGCGGCCGAGCAGCGTCACGTCGGCGAGCCGCGGCACGTTTCGCAGGACCAGAGTCTCGCGGGTCAGAAGGCTCGCGATCATCAAGGGCAATGCGGCGTTCTTCGCTCCGCTGATGGGAATGGTGCCCGTCAAACGCTCGCCGCCAATGATGCGAATGCGGTCCATGGCGTCCCCCCTTCCTCGCCTTGAGCCCCCCTCGCGCGAAACCGCCGGATGACCGCAGATTTCGCTTCAACCCCTTATCTTACCCGAAAAGTCTCAAAACTTTCCAAGTTCATGCTCGAAGGGCAAAGATTTGGTTTGTTTCCTAGCCTTGCTGGGCGCCGAAGGAGGCCAAATTTTGGCTTAGTCCCCGTCCCCGTCGGGCTTCTGCCGATCATTGCCTCCAGATGTGGCAGCCTCGCGGCGGGCGTGGGCCTGCGCCTTCCGCTTGCCGAGATTGGCGCGAAGCGCCTCTTCCAGGCGATGGCGACGGGTTTTGGCCACGCTTGCGGTCTTCGCGTCATCTCGCTGCCGACCGGTCATGGCCAAGTTTATACTGTGGGCACCCTTGGCGGTGAAATGTGAGAGGCCCAAGCTTGTACGGATTTTCCCGCTATGGCAGGGTCCGCGCGCCATGCGGGAGGCTATACTTCTCGCCTCGGTGCGCCTATCTAGCTGTTCTTCGCCGCCGTAGCTCAGTGGTAGAGCACGTCATTGGTAATGACGGGGTCAGTAGTTCAATCCTACTCGGCGGCACCAGCACTTAGCAGATTTAGTCAACATTACGTTATAACTAAATTATAACATGGCTTACGCCGCCGTCTTTAGTGACTCTTATCAAGTTCTGGCAACTTCTAACAATCATTCGGCACGAGCAACCCTTGTCCATGATCGGGGTGCGCAATAGCTCCGGCTCACCAACTTGGTGACCCGCTCTACCGGAGAAGCGGCGCGGTCGCTGTTGGTTAGGGGCCAGGGCTGGGGGTTAGGCTCTGGCCATCCTCACTATCCGATCCGGCGACGATACGCTCCCTGGCGGCAAGCTTCAGCGAGAAGCCCCGGTGAGTCCGATTTGCGGAAGTGAGTCGGCGGCATTGTCTGGACCAGCTCGGCCCACAGCAACTTCACCTCGGGCGACAAACCACTTCCGAGGGGCGAGGCGTTCGGGTGTGACAGAGATTGCGGGCGTTAGTAATGCCGCCGCTGACTTACGGGGCATCTAGTCTGGACGGGTATCACACATCGCTTCCCCCGGCGGTCCCAAGGTCGAGGAATTGTATTAGACCCCCCTGGCCTCAGTGACTTCGATGGGCCGTCCAACGTCCGTTATTGGGGGCAAAGCGGACATCTCTGATCGGCTGGCCGATGTCCG
>DATDLA010000248.1:0-3191 GCA_036519535.1 Methyloceanibacter sp. | reverse complement strand
GCCGACGCGATATTCCTCGGCGATGGCCACCTTGGCGCCGAGCTCTGCCGCGAGCCTGCCGGCGCGCACGCCGCCGGAGCCGCCGCCGATCACGAACAGGTCGTAGTCGAAATTATTCACCTGATGGAGTCCGCTGCAGGATTTGCACGCTGTCGGCCGTCGCCACGATAGCCAAATCGGCCACCCCGAGGAACAGCCCGTGCTCGACCACGCCTGGTACCCGCTTCAGCGCGAAGGCGAGCACTTCGGGCTCTTGAATTTGGCCGAAGGCGCAATCGAAGATGAAATTGCCTTGATCGGTGAGGAAGGGCGCGCCGTCCTTGCCCCGGCGCTGGGTGATCTTGCCCTTGCATCCGGCCTGCGCGGCCATGGCCTCGACCATGCGGCGCGTGGCGGCAAAGCCGAAGCGCACCACTTCGACGGGAAGCGGAAACCGCCCAAGCGTCTTCACCAGCTTACTGTCATCGGCGATAACCACCATCTGGTCCGACGCCGTCGCCACGATCTTCTCGCGCAAGAGCGCCCCGCCGCCGCCCTTGATCAGCCGCAGCTGATCGTCGATCTCGTCGGCGCCGTCGACGGTCAGGTGCAGATGCGGAGTCTCATCGAGCGTGGTCAGGGGAATGCCGAGGGCCTCCGCCTGCACGCGCGTGGCTTCGGAGGTCGGAACGCAAAGCACCTTGAGCCCCGCCGCCACCTTGACGCCGAGCGCCTCGACAAAGCGCGCCGCGGTCGAGCCGCTGCCAAGGCCGAGCCACATTCCATCGCAAACAAGGTCGAGCGCGCGCAACGCGGCACTTTCCTTGAGCAAAGAGGAATCGCCAAGTTTCACCGGAAGCTGCCCTTTGGATGAAGTTGGGCCTAGCCTTGCAAAGCCAATGAGATATGCCGGGGCGGCTTCCCCCGGTCAATGCGCAAGCCAAGCGAGGATGTTAACGTGCCGCGTGCCGATTTGAGAGATGCGACGATCGTTTTCGACCTCGACGGCACGCTCGTCGACACGGCGCCGGACCTCACCAACGCCTTGAACGACGCGCTCACCCGCCGCGGCCACGCCGCGATTTCGGAGGAGACCATTCGCTCCGCGGTCGGGTTCGGCGCCCGGGTGATGATCGAGGAAGCGTTGCGGCGCGCCGGCGCCGCCGAGGACATCGACGAGATGCTGGCCGAGTTCCTCGTTCATTACGAGGCGAACATCGCCGCCGAGAGCAGGCCCTTTCCCGGCGCCGTGGCTTCGCTCGAGATGCTGGCTGCGTCCGGGGCAAGGCTCGCGATCTGCACCAACAAGCGCGAATACCTGACGCGCAAGCTGCTCGAAGCGCTAAGCCTTCAGCATTACTTCCAGGGTATCGCCGGGCGCGACACCTTCGCCGTGTCGAAGCCGGACCCTGGTCACCTCACCCAGGTGATCGCGCAGGCCGGCGGGGTGCCGTCCCGCGCCATCATGGTGGGAGACAGCGACGTCGACATCCGCACGGCCAAGGACGCAAGCGTGCCTTCGATTCTGGTGAGCTTCGGCTATGCGCGGGAAGCGCTGGGCGAGCTTGTTCCTGACGCTGTGATCAGTCATTTCGACGAGCTCGTGCCGAGCGCCGCGTCCATCCTGGGCGCTTCGCAAGGCGAACGCCGGCGCCGTTAGCCGCGCCCACGCACGCCACAGATTTGCCCAATTTCGACCGGACTGCTCTCAACGTGGAGCCACAGTCGAAAGCCACCTTCACCCGCCTTTAGGTCATTTCGCTTACACGCTTTCCAAGGGAGAGAAAACGATGCTGAGACGTGTCGTGATCGGCGCGAGCCTGGCGTGCCTGATGGGGGGCGCCGCCTACGCCGTTGACGAGCCTGCCGAAGGTGACGATCAGTGCACCCAGCAGCTCGCGGCCGCCGAGGAGGCCGTACAGAACAAGATCGACGCCAACACCATGAGCGAGGAGGACACCGAGAAGGTGAACGAGCTCCTCGACCAGGCCGACGCGCAGTGCACGGAAGGCGACCTCGCCAAGGCGACCGAGACGCTTACCGCCGTCAATAAGATCGTGGGCAAATAGGCTTTGTGACTGAGGGGCGGCGTGATCTCACGCCGTCCTTACCCCTTCAGGCCGTCCGTGGCCGGCCATTCCTTGACTTGCCCGCCTCCCAATCGCTAAATCCTGCTTCGAGGCCTGAAGCGGGCGGTTAGCTCAGCTGGTAGAGCACTGTGTTCACATCGCAGGGGTCGCTGGTTCAAGTCCAGTACCGCCCACCATTATCTGCAATGAGAAGCCTTCAGTCCCCAAACGAGGAGCGTGCCCATGAAGGAAATGGATCGCCGCAGCGTGATTACGGGAATCGTATGTGGTGCTGCCGTGGCCACGTTCGGTTTGACCGTCATCCCCAAGGCCGCGAAATCTTTGCCTTTGGGTGCCGTCAAGGCTGGTGCCGTGAAGCCTCAAGACATCGTCGAGGAGGCTAGAGTCACTGTTCACGTGCATCCCCGCCGGCGCCGTCGCGGTCGCCACTGGCGCTGCTGGTGGCACAGGGGACGTCGCGTGTGCGGCTGGCGCTAACAGCCAGCCTATACCATACCCTCAGTCTGCTATTGATGATCACCGTTCCTTCATCGAGGTCTACGCGAGCCCCGCTTCTCGTAGACCTCGCTTTGCAAGGCGGCGGTTCGCACGGAGCCTTCACCTGGGGCGTGCTCGATCGCTTGCTGGAGGAACCGTGGCTTCGAATCGAGGGCATCTCGGGTACGTCCGCGGGCGCAATGAACGCCGCGGTTCTTGTCGATGGCCACGCAGAAGGAGGAGCAGACGGTGCCAGAGCGCGGCTCGAACTTTTTTGGAAGCGGGTCTCCGACGGCGCTCGGTTCAGCCCCTTCCGGCGCGGCCCGCTCGACATTCTCCTCGGCCGATGGACGCTAGATACGTCACCTCTGTACCTTGCCTTCGACCTCATGGCTCGCGTGTTCTCGCCCTACGATCTCAATCCACGTGGGGTCAACCCTTTGACCGGGATCTTGGCAGACTGCATCGATTTCAAGCGCGTAGCACGAACCCCCATAAAGCTGTTCGTGACCGCCACCAATGTGCGCACGGGCCGTGGACGGGTGTTCCGCAATGCTGAGCTCACGCCGGACGTCCTGCTTGCGTCGGCTTGCCTGCCAACGATGTTTCAGGCCATCGAGATCGATGGCGAGGCCTACTGGGATG
>DATDLA010000247.1:0-6259 GCA_036519535.1 Methyloceanibacter sp. | reverse complement strand
CCCAGATGTTGCCGACGCGGGGCACGCCGCCGGACGTGCCGCAGCCGAGGATGGTGAGCTTGAGGGTCATGAAGCGGGGATGGACACCGCCGAACGCGACACCTTCTTGAACAGGCGAAAGAAATTCTCGGTGGTGGCTCTGGCCATCTCCCCCTCGCTCACCTCGCGCAGAGCGGCAAGCCGCGCCGCGGTATGGACCACATTGGCAGGCTCGTTGGTGCGCCCGCGCAAGGGTTCAGGCGCAAGATAGGGCGCATCGGTCTCGACCAGCAGCCGGTCGAGCGGCACCTCCTTGGCGATGTCCCGCAAGTCTTCCGAGTTCTTGAAAGTCACCACGCCTGAGAAGGAGACATAGCCGCCAAGCGCAAGCCCGCGGCGGGCGAGATCAGGGCCTCCGGTGAAGCAATGCAGCACGAAGGGAAAAGCGCCGCGTGCCGTCTCCTCTTCGAGGATGCGGGCAACGTCCTCGTCGGCGTCACGCGCATGGATGACCAGCGGCAGCCCCGTCTGTCGCGCCGCGGCGATGTGGGTACGGAAGCCTCGCTCCTGATCCTCGCGCGGACTGTTGTCGTAGTGATAGTCGAGCCCGGCCTCGCCGATCGCCACCACCTTCGGATGGCGCGTGAACTTCACGATCTCTTCCAGCGTGATATCCCGCTCCTCCGCGGCATGGTGCGGATGGGTGCCGATCGAGCAGTAGACATTGCCATGCGGCTCGACGATTTCGAGCAGATCGGAGAAGCGCCGCACCCGCGTGGAGATGGTGAGCATGAGGCCGACGCCGGCGCCTTCGGCATGCGCCAGCACCGCCTCGCGCTTGGTGGCGAGATCGGGAAAATCGAGATGGCAATGACTATCGATCAGCATCACGGAAAGATGAAAGACCCATGTTGTTCAAGCTGGTAGGCTCACCAGCAGCCGGACTTTGCCGCACTATGTGCAGCATATGAGCCAAGGAAACAATACGGGCTTCGCCAGGTCGAATTGTTGCATCGGACTCCATCACGATTGAGGAAGGCAATGCCGAGAAGCGTTTCCGTTGTCAGTCGCTCGCGCCTGATTGCCGCTGCCGCCGTTTCTGCGCTGCTCTTGCTTGCGGTTCCGGCCGAAGCTGGATGCAGCAAAAGCGTCATTATGTACAACGCATCTTGGTGCCCCTATTGCCGGCAAGTCAGGGCCATTCTCTCGCGCAACCACATCAGATACAGCATCCTCGATGCGACGACCCCGGAAGTTCAAGCTGTCATGCTGAGGCGGTTTGGCGACACTGCCGTCCCGCGCACCCTAATCGGCGGCGTCCTTGTCGAGGGCGTTGACGAGTCGCGGATCAAGCAGCTCTGCCGCTAGACCTGCGCCTTACGACGCCGCGGCCTCACTGTCTTCCTCGACATGGCGGGGGAACACCGCTTGCGGCGGCGGCAGCTTGGTTCCCGGCTTGAGCCGCTCCACCGGTCCGAGATGGGCAAAGTCGCGCGCCTCCTGCGGCACGCCGAGCTGATCGAGCAGCTTGGCAGCACTCCCAGGCATGACCGGCTGCACCAGAATGGCGATCTGGCGCAGCACTTCCGCCGTCACATAGAGGATGGTCTCCATGCGCTTGAGATTCGTCTTCTTATGCGCCCAGGGTTCTTCGCTCGCGAAATAGCGGTTGGCGTCGGCGATCACGGCCCAGACGATCTCGAGCGCGCGGTGAATGGCGAAGTCGTCGATGGCCTGCGTCACGCGCGCGAGCAACCCATCCGCGGCCGCGAGGATCGTCTTGTCGGCCTCGGTGAGCTCTCCGGGCGCGGGCACCGTGCCTCCGCAGTTCTTGGCGATCATCGACAACGAGCGCTGGGCGAGATTGCCGAGATCGTTGGCGAGATCGGCGTTGATGCGCTGCACGATGCCGTCGCGGCTGTAATTGCCGTCCTGGCCGAAGGGCACCTCGCGCAGCAGGAAATAGCGCAGCTGATCGACGCCGTAGTCGGCGGCAAGGACAAAGGGATCGACCACATTGCCGACCGACTTCGACATCTTCTCTCCGCGATTGTAGAGGAAGCCATGACCGAACACCCGCTTCGGCAGCGCGACGCCGGCCGACATCAGGAAGGCTGGCCAGTAGACGGCGTGAAAGCGGATGATGTCCTTGCCAATGATGTGCACGTCGGCAGGCCAATAGCGCTTGAACTTAGGCGACTGCTCGTCGGGAAAGCCGACGCCGGTCAGATAATTCGTCAGCGCGTCGACCCACACATACATGATGTGCTTCGGATCGCCGGGAACTGGAATGCCCCAGTCGAAGGTGGTGCGCGAGATGGAGAGGTCCTGTAGCCCTCCGCGCACGAAGCTCTTCACCTCGTTCGCCCGCGTGTCCGGTCCGATGAACTCGGGATGCGCCTCGTAATGGGCGAGCAGTTTCTCCTGGTAGTCCGACAGCCGGAAGAAATAGCTCTCCTCCTCGACCCACTCGACCGGCGTTCCTTGCGGCGACAGCTTCTGGCCTGCGGCGTCCTCTTTCAGCTCGCTCTCGTCGTAATAGGCCTCGTCGCGCACCGAGTACCAGCCGGCATATTTATCGAGATAGATATCGCCGTTCTTCTCCATCCGCCGCCACAGCTCCTCGCAGGCGCGCTTGTGGCGCTCCTCGCGCGTGCGGATGAAATCGTCGTTGGAGCAATCGAGCGCCGCGACCATGTCGCGGAAGCGCGGCGTATTGCGGTCGGCGAGCTCGGCCGGCGTGATGCCCTGATTCTTCGCGGTCTGCAGCATCTTGACGCCGTGCTCGTCGGTGCCGGTCAAGAAGAACACATCCATCCCCTGCAAGCGCCGGAAGCGCGCAAGCGCATCGGTGGCGATGGCCTCATAGGCGTGGCCGATATGGGGCACATCGTTGGGATAGGAGATGGCGGTGGTGATGTAATACGGCCTGGCCATGGCGGTGATGGCATAGCCTTGGCCGCGCGCCCCGGCAAGCACCGCCTTACCTAAGCCTGGCCTCCACGCGCCGCCTGCTGCAATCGGTAAAAAGCCTCGAGCACGAGCAGGCTGCGATCGAGGTTAAGGCTGGCGGCATCGGCTTTGGCTTGGCCGATCGCCTCCCACGCGTCGACCCATTGCGGCAGGGTCGCCCGATCGAGCAAGCGGCGAGCAAGCGCTCCCTCCTCGCCGATCGCCCCTTCTCCGTTGGCTGCCGTCCGGATCAATCGCTCCAAGAGGCCGAGCAGGAGCGCGAGGAACAGGTCGAGCCGCTCGCTGTCGCCGCCAAAGCCGCCAAGCCGTTCGGCAAGCTTGTGCGCGGCCTGGCCGTCAAGCTCAGGCAATTTGGCGAAAGCCGTGACGATGTCGCGGTAGAGCGCGATCCCCTCGCCGGTCGCAAGTTCGAGCGCGCGGCGTACGCTCCCCTCACTCAGCGCAAGCGCGGTCGAAAGCGTCTTGGCATCGACCTCGTGATCGTCACGCTCAAGCGCGGCGCGCACCGCCTTCTCCAGATCGTCCTCCGATAAAGCGGTGACACGAAGTGTCCGGCAGCGGGAACGGATGGTCACGGGAATCCGGCCCTCGGCGGTCGCCACCAGAAGGAACAGGGTGCGCAGCGGAGGTTCTTCCAGAGCCTTCAGGAGCGCGTTGGCGGCGTTCTGGTTCAAATCGTCGGCGCGATCGACGATCACCACGCGCCAGCCGGTTTCGCCTGCGCTATGGCCGAGGAAGCTGCGTAGGCGGCGCACCTCGTCGACGCCGATCCATTGCGAGTAACGCTTGGTCTTGTCGTTCCAGGAGCGGCGGATCAGAAGCAGATTCGGATGGGCGAGCGCCGCCACTTTGCGGAACACGGGATGGGTCGCGGAAATCGTAGCCGCCCTCCCTTCGCCATGCGCCAGCACGTCGCGGGCGAGATCATAGGCGAGCGTCGCCTTGCCGACGCCTTCAGGTCCGACCAAGAGCCAGGCGTGATGCAGCCTGCCGCTGGTCAAAGCCTCGCCGAATTCGGCGCGCGCCGCATCGTGACCAAACAGGCGATCGACCTCGCGCGGAGAAGAAAATCCTTCGAGGCGATCAGGCTCTTCGACCGGAGCTACGCCCTTTTCGGCGGCGGCCCGGCTCATGGGCGCAAGCGTTCCGCCACCGCCTCCCAGACGTCTTCGGCGACGAGCGCCTCGGGCTTGCGCGCGTCGATCACCACGCAGCGGGCGGGCTCGTCCTCGGCGATATCGAGGAAGGCTTTGCGGATGCGCTCATGCTGGGCGAGGTCTTGGCTTTCGAAGCGGTCCGGCCCCATGCGGCGACGGCCCGCGCGCGCCAGCCCCTCCCCCACCGGAATGTCGAGCACGATGGTAAGATTGGGCATGAGCCCGTGCAGCGTCAGCCGCTCGAGCGCGCTGATCACGGGCGCCGGCACCCCGCCGGTGACGCCCTGATAGGCGCGGGTCGAATCGAGAAAGCGGTCGCAGACCACCCATTGTCCTTTCGCCAGCGCGCCGCTGATCATGCTGTCCACATGATCTTGCCGCGCGACGGAGAAGAGCAGCGCCTCGGCAAACGGCCCGAACGGCTTGATCTTGCCCGAGAGCAAGGTTTCCCGGATCTCCTCTGCCGCCGGCGACCCGCCAGGCTCGCGCGTGGCGACGGCGTGGCGCCCGGCGCGCTTTAGCCGATCCACCAGGATCGAAACTTGCGTGGATTTGCCGGCGCCTTCGCCCCCCTCGAAGGTGATCAGCATGCCGGCTTCGACGGTCTCGTGTCGCATCTTGCCCCTAGAAATGGTGATTTCGGGCTGAAGCTCCTAGAGCAGCCAGCCGAAGGCCAGCACGAACAGCGAATCGAGGCCTCGCATGGCGAAATTGCTTTGGCCGACGTCCTCGCCGGCATAGAGGGGAATATCGTTGGTCGCCTTGGTATCGGCCGCCGTGACCCGCAGAGTCGCCACCTGGTCGCCCTTCCGGATCGGCGCCTTGATCGGTCCGTCATACACGATCTGCGCGGTGACCTGGCCGCTCGTGTTGAACGGCAGAATGATGTCGATGTTCTCGTTGCCGACGAGCGGCACGTAGTGCCGCGTGCCGCCCCAGACCAGCGCGTCGCTCACCTTTTCGCCCTGATCGAACAGCCGGTACGGCTTGAAGCTCTTGAAGCCCCATTCGAGCAGCTTGCGCGGCTCTTCCTCTCGCTCCTTCTTGGTATTGAGCCCACTCACCACCAGGATGACGCGCTGGTTGTCGCGAACTGCGCTCGCCACCAGCCCATATCCCGCATCCTCGATGAATCCGGTCTTCAATCCGTCGACGCCGAGATCTTCGAACACCAGTGGATTGCGATTGGTGAACCTCCACTTGCCGTAGATGAATTCCTTCTCGCCGAAATAATGATAGTACTCTGGATAATCCTTGATCAGGTAGTTGGCGAGAAGCGCAAGTTCCCGCGCGGTCATGACGTGTCCGTCGGCCGGCAGCCCCGTCGAATTCTCGAAATGCGACTTCGTCAGCCCGATCTCCTTGGCATATTTGTTCATCTCCTTGGCGAAGGCGTCCTCCGAGCCGGAGATTCCCTCCGCCAGGATGATGCAGGCGTCGTTGCCTGACTGCACGGTGACGCCCCGGATCAGATCCTCGACGCTGACCGTCGAGTTGAGCGGCGCGAACATGGCCGAGCTTCCGGACGGCGCCCCGCCGGTGCGCCAGGCGTGCTCGCTCACCTTGAACTGGTCGTCGAGCTTGATATGGCCAGCCTTCAGCTCGCGGAACACGACGGCAAGCGTCATGAGCTTGCTCATGCTCGCCGGCGACATCAGCGCGTCCGCATCCTTCTCGTAGAAGATGAGATCGGCATCGACATTCATGAGAATGGCGTGCTTGGCCTTGGTGTCGAAGCCGCCTACGGGAGCCTTGGTCGCGGCGGATGCCGGTGCAGAAAGACCTACGGCCCCCGCGGCAAGCATAGCCAATGCCACGGCGAGCTTGATCACGATATCAAGGCGCAATGCGTGCACGTGTCGACACTTCGGATCGATTGGCCAAGCGCTGGCCGCCCCACCGCCTTGGGGCCCAACTATTGTGCGCTCGACCCAAAAAAGCAACCCGAGAGAGCAAGAACTCTAGTTCATAACGATTTTCGCGCCTCGATAGCCCGCCTCGGTCACACGGGCGAGCGCCGCCGAGGCCGCGGTTTCGTCCGCAAAGGGCCCAACCCGAACGCGAAATAGCGTCTCGCCGCCGACCTCGACCGGCGCCACCTCGACCGGGGCTACGCCGCCAAGCAGCGACCGCGCCCGCTCGGCGTTATC
>DATDLA010000246.1:0-3628 GCA_036519535.1 Methyloceanibacter sp. | reverse complement strand
ACATGCAGCGTGATCCCGGCATGCTGGGCGAAGGCCTGGAACCACTCGCGGAACAGCTCGGTGTCCATCTCCCCGATCTTCGAGCGGGTGAAATCGACTTCCCACACGAGGTAGGGCCGCCCCGAAACGTCGATGGCGACGCGGGTGAGCGTCTCATCCATGGGCAGATAGGCAAAGCCGTAGCGGGCGATGCCCTGCTTGTCGCCAAGCGCTTTCGCTACCGCCTGGCCGAGCACGATGCCCGAATCCTCGGTGGTGTGATGCTGATCGATATGGAGGTCGCCTTTGGCCTTCAGGAAGATGTCGATCATCGAGTGGCGGGCGAGCTGCTCGATCATGTGATCGAGGAAGCCGACGCCGGTCTCGACCGCATAGGTCCCGCTGCCGTCGAGGTCGACGGTGGCGGTGATCGCGGTCTCCTTGGTGCGGCGCTCGACGGTGGCGGTCCGCTGCGACTTGGCTTTGGTGTGCTTCTGCATGGGTTTCAAGCCTAGCGCAAGGCTCTTAGCAATTCGCTTACCTGAGCGCGAGTCTGAACGCGTAAATCCCTCCCCCTAAAAGGGGGAGGGTGGCGAGCCGACTCTAGCCGGGTCGCCGGGTGGGGGTCCGGTCGATTTCGCTGCCGCTTCGACCCCTCCCCGATCCTCCCCCTTTTAGGGGGAGGGAGTAATGCGCTTGACGAAAGGCTCGGCCATGCCGATATCGCAGTGCAGCAATGGGTCCCTCCTCTTCCGACACCTGGCATGGCACGACCATCCTCACCGTCCGCAAGGGCGGTAAGGTGGTTATCGCCGGCGACGGCCAGGTCACCCTCGGCCAGACCATCATCAAGGGCAACGCCAAGAAGGTGCGCCGCGTCGGCAGCGGCAATGTCATCGCGGGCTTCGCCGGGGCCACCGCCGACGCCTTCACCCTGTTCGAACGGCTCGAAGCCAAGCTCGAGCGCTTCCCCGATCAGCTGAAGCGGGCTTGCGTCGAGCTTGCCAAGGACTGGCGCACCGACCGCTATCTCCGCCACCTCGAAGCCATGATGATCGTTGCCGACGCCGATGAGAGCCTGGTGCTGACCGGCAAGGGCGACGTGCTCGAGCCCGACGACAACGTCATGGGCATCGGCTCCGGCGGCAATTTCGCGCTCGCCGCGGCGCGCGCGCTGCTCGACTCCGAGCTCGACGCCGAGGCGATTGCGCGGAAAGCCATGGCCATCGCCGCGACCATTTGCGTTTATACCAACAACGAGGTGGTCCTCGAGACCCTCGACTCGAAGCAATGATGCTGAAGATGCCACCAGCGACAACGCCCTTCTCCTCTCCCCGGCGGGGAGAGGGGGGAGCTTAGTGTCCGAGCAAGGTAATTCATGACCAGCTTTTCCCCGCGCGAGATCGTCTCCGAGCTCGACCGCCACATCATCGGCCAGCGCGACGCCAAGCGGGCCGTCGCCATTGCATTGCGCAACCGCTGGCGCCGCCAGCAGCTCGACGATGAGCTGCGCGAGGAGGTGCTGCCCAAGAACATCCTGATGATCGGGCCGACCGGCGTCGGCAAGACCGAGATCTCGCGCCGCCTTGCCAAGCTTGCCGGCGCGCCCTTCATCAAGGTCGAGGCCACCAAGTTCACCGAGGTCGGCTATGTCGGCCGCGACGTCGATCAGATCATTCGCGATCTGTTGGAAGCCGGCATCGGGCTCGTGCGCGACGCCAAGCGGAAAGAGGTTGAGGCCAAGGCGCAGCTGAATGCCGAGGAGCGCGTGGTTGACGCTCTGGTCGGCTCCGGCGCCAATCTCGCCACCCGCGACGCCTTCCGCAAGCGCTTGCGCGCCGGCGAGCTCGACGACCGCGAGATCGAGATCCAGGTCGCCGATACCGGCGCCGGCATGCCCGCCTTCGAGATCCCCGGCATGCCGGGCAGCCATGTCGGCATGATCAATCTCTCCGACGTGCTCGGCAAGGCTCTCGGCCAACGCACCAAGCCGCGCCGCGTCACCGTGCGCGACTCTTTCGAGATCCTCATGGCGGAAGAATCCGACAAGCTGATCGACAACGACACCACCGTGCAGGAAGCGATCCGCAACGTCGAGAACAACGGCATCGTGTTCCTCGACGAGATCGACAAGATCTGCGCGCGCTCCGAGCGCATCGGCGCCGATGTGAGCCGCGAAGGCGTGCAGCGCGATCTTCTGCCTCTGATCGAGGGCACCACGGTCGGCACCAAATACGGTCCGGTGAAGACCGACCATGTGCTGTTCATTGCCTCGGGCGCGTTTCACGCCGCCAAGCCCTCGGACTTGCTGCCGGAGCTTCAGGGCCGGCTGCCGATCCGCGTCGAGCTTCGCGCCCTCACCCGCGACGATTTCCGCCGCATCCTCACCGAACCCAAGGCGTGCCTGATCAGGCAGTATATCGCGCTGATGAAGACGGAAGGCGTGGACCTTGAGTTCACGCCTGACGCCATCGACGCCATCGCCGACATCGCCGCGGAGGTGAACACCAATGTGGAGAATATCGGCGCGCGGCGTCTCTCCACCGTGATGGAGCGCATCCTCGACGACATCTCCTTCGACGCCACCGACAAGCAAGGCGAGAAGATCGTGGTCGACGGCGCCTTTGTGCGCGGCCATATCGGCGACCTCGCCAAGAACGCCGATCTGTCGAAGTTTATTTTGTAGCTGGCGCTGATCTATTGGTTCGAGGAGGCGTGCTGACCGTCCAAGGTCTGGGCGGCCACCTCGCACATGCGGCATTCTCGACCCTAGTGGAACGTATCAGCTCCCGTGTCAGTTCAAGGTCCTCTCTGCAACGCCAAGGGAGGACCTTTGTTTCCATCTGTCATGCCGGCCATGTCGCGCTGGAGAGTCGCGGTCCTGAGAGTGCGGCGACCATTCGCGAATTCGTCGCCCGTATAACGATCCTGGAGGAATGAACACATGGTGACCTGGGACCACGTGACCCGTGCTGACGTATTGCGCGCGATAGAAGACTACGACCGGCTGGGGCCGGAGCGGTTCTTCTCTAAGCATGGTTTCGCCCCTACCACGACTTATGAGCTGGCCTGGGAAGGACGCCGTTACCCGCCGAAGGCAATCTTGGGCACAGCGTATGAGTTCGCAACGGGCCAGCGGCTTGGCTCCAGTGACTTCGAGGGCGGGAAGACAGGTGCCGTAAAGGTGCTCGGACACCTAGGATTCGTCCTCAAGGAGAAGGGGCGACCCGCCAAATAAGGCGGCTCTTCGGAGGTTCTGCTCGACTCGAAGCACTGGTGGGAGCAGCAGGATGGCGGCGAGTGATGTCAGCGTGGTGCTTGCCCACGGAGCATGGGCGGATGGGTCAAGCTGGGCACGGGTCATAACCGCACTCAAGGCAGAAGCCGTGAAGGTGTTTGCGGCGCCGCTTCCGCTAACCTCTCTTGCCGACGACGTGGCCGCACTCAACCGCAGCTTGGACCGGACGGAAGGGCCGATCGTAGTAGCGGGACACGCTTATGCCGGTGCGGTCATAGCTCTCGCCCGCCCCGAACGAGTGAAGGCGCTGGTCTACGTAACCGCTCTTGCTCCCGACGAGGGTGAGAAGGTCGCAGACGTGTTTTATCGCCTTGAACCTCATCCGCGAGCTCCAAAGCTTGCACCGGACAG
>DATDLA010000245.1:0-2824 GCA_036519535.1 Methyloceanibacter sp. | reverse complement strand
GAAGCTCGGATCGAACAGGCTTGCCGGTGTGATCAACAGGATCAGCAAAGCGGCGAGCGCCACGTTGCGCATGGTGAGTGCCGGCCGGTCGAGGATCATCGCCAAGAGCACGATGCTCATCATGATCCAGGAGCGCACCGTGGGCACCGCGGCGCCTGAGAGAAGCAGGTAGAACAGGGCAGCGGCGAGCGCCGCTCCCGCCGCCCATTTCCTGATGGGGTAGCGGAGCGCGATGGATGGAATGAGCGCCAACCCGGCCCTGACCAGCCAGAACACTGTGCCTGCCATGATGACAATGTGCAGCCAGAGATCGAGAGAATGTGGAACAGGCCGGAATTGCGCATGGCCAGATTGACGTCTTGTGAGATGCCGGCGCGCTCGCCGGTGATCAGCGCCGCGGCGATCTCGCCCCGCTCGCCAGGGAGGCTCGCGCGAATGCGGGCGTTGACCAGGGAGCGGAGACGGTCGATTGCGGCCCACAGCCGCAAGCCCAAGGGGGCTTCGCCGGCGCCGGCAAGCGCATCGATCGTTCCGGTGCCGTAGCCGGTCGCTCCCAGGCGATCGAACCAGGCGGTGCGCCCGAAATCGAAGCCGTGTGGTGCGATTGGCTCCGGCGGCGGCCGGAGCGTCGCCTTGAGCGACACCGCCTCGCCGGTTGCGACCTTGGCGCTCGCGGCGGGAAGCGTCACGCGCACGCGACAGGGCGCCTTCTCCGGCGGCAACTCTCCGAGCGCGATCACCCGCAGCGTGATCCTGGCCCTGGCCTTGTCGCGAAGCTCATAGAGTTCGACCCAGCCCTTCACCGTGACACCGCGCATCTCCTTGGTGAGCACGGGCGCGCGCGCCATCTCGGTGTGGAGCTTTGCCGTGGCGAAGCCAGCGGCGAGCGCAAGCGCTGCACCGCCCACGACGAGGCCGATCCCAGTTCCTCGCGCCCGCAAGGTAAATCCCGGTCGCCGCCATGAGAAACGCAGCGGCGGAGAGCAGGCGGGGCTCGTCGGGGAGGCCAAAATAAATGAGGATGGCGAGGGCGAAGAGAACGGGGATCCATAGCGACAGGCGGTCGGACTCACCTTCAAGGGTACGGGTGAGCGCTGCGACAAGCAGCACCGCGCCGCTTATGCGACCGCGGCCCGTTTTCCCAATGCCCGGAGGCGTGCCCGTCCCGGCCCGGCATCGCCGATGCCTCTGCCCTGACCTTTCCCCGGCCCTATGCTACATCAGCCGGGTGGCCAACCCGTCTCCAAAAAGGCAGCCGCGCTCAAATTGACTTTCCCCTCTGGACAGGAGAAGCCTATCTTTCGCCATGACCAAGCTCTTGAGACAGGCGCTTGAGGCGGTGCAGAAATTGCCGCCGGAAAGCCAGGACGAGATCGCCCGAGCCATGCTTACGCTTGCGGGCGATGAGGGCGCGCCGGAGCCGATCGACCCAGCGCATTTGCCTGACGTGTTGGAAGGCCTGGCGCAAGCGCGACGGCGGCAATTTGCCAGTGATGCTGAAGTTGAAGCAGCGTTTCGCCGCTTCGACCAATGAAGCTGCGGTTCACGCGGTCTTTCAGCGGTCATGCCCGCGCTTGTCACGGGCATCCACGTCTTGCAGGCAATTGAAAAGCGTGGCTGGCCGGGGCAAGCCCGGCCATGACCATTTGGTTAGGTAGAGAAAAAGCTGCCAGGCTACTTTGACCATGAGCGCCACCGTCGTCACGCGCTTTGCGCCCTCCCCCACCGGCTATTTGCATATCGGCGGCGCGCGCACCGCGCTGTTCAATTGGCTCTACGCGAGAGCCAAGGGCGGCAAAATGCTGCTCCGCATCGAGGACACCGACCGGGCGCGCTCGACGGAAGGTGCCATCCTCGCCATACTCGACGGGTTGCGCTGGCTCGAGCTCGATTGGGACGAAGAGCCTGTCTATCAGCTCTCGCGCGCCACGCGCCACCGCGAGGTCGCCGAGCAGCTTCTCGCGGAAGGCAAGGCCTATCGCTGCTATGCGAGCGCGGAGGAGCTTGCCGCCATGCGCGAACGAGCGCGGGCCGAAGGCCGGTCGCCCGGTTATGACGGCGCTTGGCGCGAACGCGACGAGAGCGAGGCGCCGGAAGGTATTACGCCGGTCATCCGCTTCAGGGCGCCGCACGAAGGCGACACGGTGATCGAGGACCGGGTGCAGGGACGCGTGGTCTTTCCCAACAAGAATCTCGACGACCTCGTCATCCTGCGCAGCGACGGCACACCGACCTACAATCTGTCCGTCGTGGTCGACGACCACGACATGGGCATCACCCATATCATCCGCGGCGACGATCACCTCACCAATGCCACGCGGCAAACGCAGATCTACAAAGCGCTCGGCTGGGAGACGCCGATCTTCGCCCATGTGCCGCTGATCCACGGACCTGACGGCGCCAAGCTGTCGAAGCGCCACGGCGCGCTCGGCGTGGAAGCCTATCGCTCCATGGGCTACCTGCCCGTGGCCTTGCGCAACTATCTCGTGCGGCTCGGCTGGAGCCATGGCGACGACGAGATCATGTCGACGGAGGATATGGTTCGCTGGTTCGATCTCGAGGCCATCGGGCGGTCGGCCGCGCGCTTCGATTTCGCCAAGCTCGAGAATCTCAACGGGCATTATCTCAGAGCCACGCCCGACGCCGAGATCATGCAGAGGCTCAAGGCTCTCGTGCTGGAGCTGCCGAATGGCGGAGAGCTCGCTGCCAAGATCGGGCCGGAAGGTTGGAGCAAGCTCGAGCGCGCTCTGCCCGGCCTGAAAGATCGCGCCAAGACGCTGGTCGAGATCCTCGACAATGCCGAATATCTCTTTGCCAAGCGCCC
>DATDLA010000244.1:0-4903 GCA_036519535.1 Methyloceanibacter sp. | reverse complement strand
GGTCACGGCGGTGAACATGGAGGCGAGAATGCCGATGGTGAGGGTCACGGCAAATCCGCGCACCGCGCCCGAGCCCAGCCAAAACAGCACCAGCGTCGAGATCAGCGTGGTCATGTTGGAGTCGATGATCGTGGTCATGGCCCGCCGATAGCCGGCCTCGATGGAAGCGACCGGCGACTTGCCGGAGCGTATCTCCTCGCGGATGCGCTCGTTGATGAGCACGTTGGCGTCGACCGCAATGCCCATGGTGAGCACGATGCCGGCGATGCCGGGCAGCGTCAGCGTCGAGCCGATCAGCGATAGGACGCCGAAGATGAGCGCAATGTTGACCACAAGCGCGATGTTGGCGAACAGGCCGAACAGCCCGTAGGCGGCAAACATGAAGATCACCACGAGCAGCAGCCCAAGCAGCGTGGCCTTCGTGCCGGAGGCGATCGAGTCGGCGCCGAGGCTTGCGCCCACGGTACGCTCTTCGATCACGGTGAGCTTCGCGGGGAGCGCGCCTGACCGGAGGGTCACGGCGAGGTCGCTTGCCTCGGGGACAGTGAAGTGGCCGCTGATCTGCCCAGAACCGCCGAGGATCGGCTCGCGAATGACCGGCGCCGAAACCACCTTGCCGTCGAGGATGATTGCGAAGGGTAGGCCTACATTCTCCTGCGTCGCCCTGGCGAAGCGCTTGGCGCCGGTGGCGTCGAAGCGGAAGGTCACGATCGGCTCGTTGGTGCGCTGGTCGAAGCCGGGCTGCGAGTCGACGAGGTTCTCGCCGCTCACCAGCACCTGCTTCTTAATCACGTAGGGAACGGGCGGGGTGTCTTTGGAGTAGAGCAGCTCATCGTCGATGGGAACCTGCTTGCTCTCCACCACCTGTTGCGCATTGGCGCCCGGATCGACCATCCTGAATTCGAGCTTGCCGGTCTCGCCGATGAGCTTCTTCAGCCGCTCGACATCGCTGATGCCAGGAACCTGCACGAGCACGCGGTTGCGGCCCTGGCGCTGGATGCTCGGCTCGGTGGTGCCGAAGGCGTCGACGCGGCGGCGGATGGTCTCGATCGAGGCCTGGATGGCCGAGTTCATGCGCTGGGTCAGGCCGGCGTCGGTCACCTTGAGCAAGATGCCGTCGTCGCCATTCTGGCTGACATCGAGATTGTTGGCGCCAGAGAGGCCGAACGACCCGCCAACCGGCTGGGACAGTTTGCGCAGGTCTTGGTAGGCCTTGTCGAAGTCGGTAGCCTGGCGGATCTTCACCGACACTGTTCGCGCCGCTAAGTTTTGCGTGAGGTCGGTGTAGGAGATGCGATCCTTGCGCAGAGTTTCGCGCACCTCGTCGCGCAGCTTGTTGAGCCAATCCTCGATCATCTCGTTCTCGTCGAGCTGATAGAGGAGATGGGCGCCGCCTTGCAGATCGAGACCGAGATTGACCTGATGGTGCGGAATCCAGCTCGGCATGGTCTCCATGGTGGCGCGCGGGAAGAGATTGGGGAGAGCAAAGATGATGCCGGCAAGAACGACGCCGAACACCAGAATCACCTTCCATTGGGGAAAATGCAGCATTGCCGCTTATCGACTCCAGATTGGGCTTTTCGGGGCTTAAGCGTTTAGACCCGAGCGAAACTTAACTGTCACCTTCCGTCGCCGCCGCCTTCGGCTTAGGGCTCGCTTGAGCCTCTCCCTTGCCGCGGACCTCGGAGACGGTCCCGCGCACAACCTTGACGCGGACTCCGTCGGCGATCTCGACCAGCAACTCCTGGTCGTCGACCTTGGTCACCTTGCCGAGGATGCCTCCCGAGGTGACCACGGTATCGCCGCGCCTGATCGCGGCGATCATCGCCTGATGATCCTTCAGCCGCTTCTGCTGCGGCCGGATCATCAGGAAATACATGATGCCGATGATTAGCACGGTCGGAACGATCAAGCTATTCAGGGCGTCGAATGCGCTTGGAGCTGCTTGAGCGTAAACGGCGTCGATCATTGCTCTTGTCCTCGGCTGGGCTTAAAGCTGGCCGCCTTCTCGCCTTTCAAGGCTCTTACCGTCCATTTTTGGCGGATTGGCGTGACGAAAGTGCCGCGACTATAGCGGCCCGCCTCGGCTTTGCAACGGGGCGGCAAGAGCCTTAAACGAAAGGGCCATGAACTTCCAGGAACCAATCGGGGGCCTTGTCGAGAGGATTGCCAGGGCGTTGGAGCGACTGGCGCCGCTGCCGCCGCGGAAGCCCGACTTCGACAAGGCTGAAGCCTATATCTGGCATGCCGAGCCTGAGGCCTTTCTGCCGGTCGCAAACGTCAATCGCGTGCCGCTCTCCCTGCTCAAGGGCATCGACCGCATGCGCGATGCGCTCTACGCCAACACCGTCCGCTTCGCGCGCGGCCTTCCCGCCAACAATGCGCTTCTGTGGGGCGCCCGAGGCTCCGGGAAGAGCTCCCTCGTCAAGGCGGTGCATGCGATGGTAAGCCGCGAGACGACGTCGCAAGCCGGCGCTCTCAAGCTCGTCGAGATCCATCGCGAGGACATCGGCACGCTGCCGCGTTGCCTTACGCATCTGCGCGAGACCAAGGGCAAGCGCTTCATCCTGTTCTGCGACGACCTGTCCTTCGAGGTGCGCGACACCTCCTACAAATCGCTGAAGGCGGTACTCGAAGGCGGGGTCGAAGGGCGGCCGGAGCACGTGCTGTTCTACGCCACCTCGAACCGGCGGCATTTCATGCCGCGGGAGATGCTGGAGAACGAGCGCTCCACCGCCATCAATCCGTCGGAAGGCGTCGATGAGGCCGTGTCGCTCTCCGACCGTTTTGGCCTGTGGATCGGCTTCCACAATTGCAGCCAGGACGACTATCTTGAGATGGTGCGGGGCTACGCCGAGCATTACCGCTTGCCCATCGCCGACGAGGCGCTGACGCGCGAGGCGCTTGCCTGGGCGCTGGCCCGCGGCGCGCGCTCGGGCCGCGTAGCCTTTCAATACATTCAGGATGTGGCCGGACGCTTGAGCGTGCGTCTTGATGGCGGCAGCTAAAGCTAGTCGGCGTCCGCCGTTGCGTGCGTCATGAACTTGGTCGGGTCGACCGGGCGCGAGCCCTTGCGCAGCTCGAAGTGAAGCTGCGGCTGATTGACCTGACCGGTGCGACCGGCCTTGGCTATGACCTGACCGCGGCGGACCTGATCGCCGCGCTTGACCAGGATCTCGTCATTGTGGGCGTAGGCCGACACCCAATTGTTCGAATGCCGGATCAGCACGAGATTGCCGTAGCCTTTCAGCTCGTCGCCGGCATAGGCGACGACGCCGTTCTCCGCCGCCTTCACCGAGGTGCCGAGCGGAACGGCGACGTTGATGCCGTCATTGTGGCCGCCGTCGGGCTTGGTGCCGAACTCGGAGATGATGCGCCCCTGCACCGGCCAGCGGAAGCTGTTGCCCGACATCGGCTCAGGCGCCGGAAGCTGCTGTGTGCTTGCCACTTGCGGGTTCTGGCCGCCGATCACCTCGTCCGAGCTTGCCACCGCGGGTGCTGCTTGAGGCTTCGGGGCAGGTTGAGGTTTCCCTCGCTCGCCAGGCGCCGGGATCGCGGTGGTCTTCACCACGCGGACATCGGGCGCAGGCGCGGGCCTGTTCTCATTCGCTGCCACCGCCCGCGGCGCAACCGGAGCCTTGCCGCCTTTCGGCAGGTATAGCGTTTGCCCGATCCTGAGGCGAGTCGGGTCGAGCTTGTTACGTTCGACCAGCGCCCGCTCGCTCACGCCAGTCTTCTGCGCGATGCTCCGCGGCGTATCGCCAGCCTGCACCTTGTAGGTCTCTCCCGCCGCTCCGGGACCTGTCGCGGCGCGGACCTTGGCGAGGTTCGACCGCGGCGCGGGCGAAGGCGGCACATAGGCGGCCCTCTCAGGCTTCAGGTTCGCGGCGGCCGGCGAATAGGCGGCGGGCGTCGCCTGATTATAGGGCTGCGATACCGGCGGCAGGCTCGAGCGGGAGTATGAACCGCCCTGCGCATAGACCGATTCCTGCGGAACCGGAGGAAGCGAGGCGGTGGCGTTCGGATCGGCGAGCGGCGTCGTCGTTTCCGAGCGCGACAGGCCGAAGGAAGGAAAGTCGAAACGAGAGGCGCCGGAGCTGCAGCCGCCGAGAAGCGTCAATGCCGACACGGCTGTGGACAATAGAGCGCAACGGCCAACCGCTGACCAAGACACGCGCGCTTGCATACCCCCGTACCCCTCGAACGCATACAGACCGAGAGCCCGAGTTAAGCGCGCGAACGGTAAACAAGCTTTTAATGACGTTCCCGGTCTGAGCGAAAAAGAAGCAACCGGCTTAAGCCGGCGCGTTACGACCGCTCCTCCGGCTTCACCCGGCCGTGCAGCAACGGCACGAAGCGGACCGGAAGCAAAGGCTTTTTCGCGATCCCCGTCTCGGTCTTGTCGATCTCCACCAGCGATTGGGTGTCGCGGGTCGAGCCCAGCGGAATGATCATGCTGCCGCCCGGCTTCAACTGATCGATCAGAGCCCGCGGCGGTTCGGAGGCCGCCGCGGTCACGATGATGCGGTCATAGGGCGCCTGAGGCGGCCAGCCGATCCACCCGTCGCCGATAATGGTGGTGACATTGGCGATGCCGAGCTTGGCAAAGCGGCGGTCGGCCGCTTTTTGCAGCTCGCGCCAGCGCTCCACGGTGAAGACATGGCGGCAGAGATGCGACAGCACCGCAGCCTGGTAGCCTGAGCCGGTGCCGATCTCCAGCACCTTGTGGCTGTCGTCGAGATCGAGCTTCTCGGTCATGAACGCGACGACATAAGGCTGGGAGATGGTCTGCCCGCAGTCGATCGGGAGCGCGATGTCCTGATAAGCGTGGTCGGCAAAGGCAGGGTCGACGAACAGCTCGCGCGGAACCCGCTCAATGGCGCGCAGCACCCGCGTATCGCGG
>DATDLA010000243.1:0-2990 GCA_036519535.1 Methyloceanibacter sp. | reverse complement strand
AAGCTCGTGCATGGCCACCTCAAACGACACCCGCGTCCGCGTCGAAGGTTGCTCGAAGATCATGGCGAGCACGGCGCCGGGCCTGATGTTGACCTTGTCCGGCAGACGCGAGCGGCCCATCTCCTTCATGGCGTGAGCATCATCGAGGATCGCGCGCAAAGTTTGGCGGGGAAGCGCGTCGATATCGAGAAAGTGCCTTGGCTGCATAACAGTGACTTCTCGGCTATTGCCGTCAGGCCGGGGCCGGCGCGCCGGTCTCCAATGCCACACAGGCGGCATCGATCTTGGCGCAAGCCTCGTCGATCTCGGCTTCGCTGACGATGAGCGGCGGCAAAAGACGCACGACATTGTCGCCAGCCTGCACCGTGAGCATACGTTGGGCGGCGAGCGATTGCAGCAGGGCCTGGTTCGGCACCTTGCATTTCAGCCCGAGCATGAGACCCTGGCCGCGCACCTCCTCGATGACGCCGTCATGCTCGTCCTTGAGCCCGGCCAGCCGCTGCTTGAGCCGCAGCCCCATCGCCGCGACGTGATCGAGAAAGCCAGGCGCAAGCACCACATCGAGCACAGCATTGCCCACGGCCATGGCAAGAGGATTACCGCCGAAGGTCGAGCCATGGCTTCCGGGCGTCATGGCGGCGCCGACCGTCTCCGTGGCGAGGCAGGCGCCGACCGGGAAGCCACCGCCAAGTCCCTTGGCCGTCGCCATGACGTCAGGGGTCATGCCCGCCCATTCATGCGCAAACAGGCGCCCGGTGCGGCCCATGCCGCTCTGCACCTCATCGAGCAGGAGCAGGACGCCGTTCTCATCGCACAGGGCCCGCAAGTCCCGCAAGAACGGCCAGGAGACCTCGCGCATGCCGCCCTCGCCCATGATCGGCTCGATCATGACACCGGCGGTCTCCTCCCCGATGACGGCATCCACGGCGCCGATATCTCCGGCAGCGACCTGGTCGAAGCCCTCGACGGGGGGGCCGAAGCCCTCGAGGTGCTTGGGCTGACCGCCGGCGGCGATGGTGGCGAGAGTCCGCCCGTGAAAGGCGCCTTCGAAGGTGACAAAGCGGTAGCGCTCAGGCGCCCCTCGCTTGAAATGATAGCGGCGCGCGACCTTCATCGCGCCTTCGACCGCCTCGGCGCCGGAATTGGCGAAGAACACATAGTCGGCGAAGGTCTCCTGGCAGAGCCTCGCCGCGAGGCGCTCCTGTCCCGGGATGCGATGCAGATTGGACACATGCCACAATTTTTCGGACTGCTCGGCAAGCGCCTTGACCAGATGGGGATGGGCGTGGCCGAGCGCCGTCACCGCGACACCTGAGGCGAAGTCGAGATAACGCTCGCCTGACGCGGTAAAGAGGTAAGCGCCCTGCCCGCGCTCGAAGGCAAGTTCGCTGCGGGCATAGGTCGGAAGCAGGGCCGATTTGGACACGAGAGGTCGTCCCAAAATAAAATTGCCGCCGGCTGGGCGGCAGCAAGGAATTGCAGAGCTTTAGGTCTCGCGCGGAGGGCTGTCAATCAGCGGCCATTCACCTCCTTATCCAACGCTCGTCCACGCTTTCATCCACGGCTCCGTTTGTGTTTGCGCGCAAGAAGTGGCAGACTCCGATTTGTCCGGTGGAAAACGGCGGGGCCAAGCGTGGCGGACGCTTGCCGCTCAATCCCCGAGATTGTAGGTTAGTAGCCGCTCAGCCCCAATATATGGTGGATGCAGCGTTACGCCTGGGCGGTCATTTCTCAGCAGTACATCAGCGTGACTGAACGCCGTCTCACGACGAGACGGGGGGATTCTGAGTCAAAAATGAGGAGGCCAACCATGGCTTGGAATGATGAGAGGGTCGAATTACTGAAAAAACTTTGGGCGGATGGCTTGAGTGCAAGCCAGATCGCCAGTCGCCTCGGCGGGGTGACGCGGAATGCAGTGATCGGCAAGGTGCATCGTCTCGGACTCTCGGGCCGGGCGACGAGCTCGCGCTCGTCGAGCCCAAGACCGCGGCGGGCGCAGGCGCCACGGCAGCACCGTGCTCCATCCTTGCTGTTCGGCACGCGCGGCAATGTCGCGCTCAAGCCGGCTTATGAGGAGGAGATCGAGCCTCAGCCGGCGCCGATCGAAGAATTGTACATACCGCCCGCCGAGCGGGCGACCATCCTCACCTTGAAAGAAGCGATGTGCCGCTGGCCCATCGGCGATCCGGGCGAGGAAGAATTTCATTTCTGCGGCCGCAAGACGTGTGGCTCGGTTCCCTATTGCGAGCATCACGCACGGCTAGCCTATCAGCCGGCGCCCTCGCGGCGGCGTGATAAGAGGGTCGCATTCGGCTAGCCACTTCGTGGCTGTGCCACTCCGCGGCTGAGCCGCTTCGGTCAAGTGGGGGGAAGGAAGGCGCCGGTCGAGGCGCCTCCTTTTTTTTGGCCCTCAGACGGTCTCTTCCAGCTTGTCGCTGAAGGCGTAGCCCGCGCCGCGCACGGTGCGCACGGGGTCCTGCTCCGCGCCGCGCATCATCGCCTTGCGCAAGCGGCCGATATGCACATCGACCGTGCGCTCGTCCACGTAGACGTTGCGGCCCCATACGCCGTCGAGCAACTGCGCGCGGCTGGACACCCGGCCGGGGCTTTGCATGAGAAATTCGAGCAGGCGAAACTCGGTGGGCCCGAGATGCACCTGCCGACCGTTCCGCGTCACCCGGTGGGACTCGCGGTCGAGCTCGATGTCGCCGACGGTGAGGACCGAGGCGATGCGCTCCGGGCTGGTGCGCCTCAGGATCGCACGTACCCGCGCCATGAGTTCGGGAAGGGAGAACGGCTTGACCACATAGTCGTCGGCGCCGGTGGTCAGCCCGCGAATGCGGTCGCTTTCCTCGCTCCGCGCCGTCAACAGGATGATGGGAATGGTGCGGGAGTCCTTGCCGGTGCGCAAGCGGCGGCAAAGCTCAAGCCCGGAGAGACCGGGCAGCATCCAGTCGAGCACGATCAGATCGGGCGAGCTCTCGGCAATG
>DATDLA010000242.1:0-3277 GCA_036519535.1 Methyloceanibacter sp. | reverse complement strand
CGGCGGGCTCGAGAAGCTGACTGGAGGAGGCTCGTCCAAATCCACCGCCCCGACCTACGACATCACCGCGGTGAAGGACTTTCCGCAGCCGGCCGAAGCGCCGTCCTGGCAGCTCGTGGTGCCTGAGCCCTCGGCGCTGCTCGCGCTTAACTCCGACAAGATCAAGGTACGCCCTGCCGAGGGTGCGGAGAGCTCCGACATTCCTGACGCGAGGTGGAGCGACAACATTCCCATCCTGCTCCAGGAGAAGTTCATCCAGAGCTTTGAGAACGCCGGCTATTCGAGCGCCGTAAGCCGGCCGCGGGATGGATTCGAGGCGGCCTACCAGCTTGTGCTCGACATCAGGAGCTTCTCGCTCGTCTCCGGCGCCGAGCCTCATGGCGAGCTCGAATTCGAGGCGAAGATCCTCGGGCCAGGCGGCAAGATCATCGCGGCGAAGTCGTTCCACACGACGGCGCCGGCGACCGGCACCGATGCTGTTGCGGCCGCCGCTGCGCTGAACCAGGCCTTCGCCGAGGCTACGAAGGAGCTTGTGCCGTGGGCCGTCGAGGCGATCAAAAACGCGCCACCGGCCCCCCCGCCGCCGGCCGAGGAGCAGGCAACGCCACCGGAGCCCGCGCCGCAGGGCGAACAACCGGCGCCATCGCCTCCGACCTAAGACCCCTCTCGCCGCTCTCCCATCGGAATGCGCCGGCATCGCGTCGCCGGTTGCGCTATTTTGTGACAGTTCCATGACACTTTTCGCGCAAGATTGAGCTTCTTCAGACATGATAGTTTCAGCGCCTTCTGGCTCAATTGGCTTGGCGCCTAAGAGTTACAACTATGGCGGATGCTGCTAAGGCCAAACGTGAGCCAAGAGAGTTCGAGCTTAAACTTGAATTCGATCCCGCCGATCTTGCCGCCATCGAAGCCCATCCTCTGCTTGCCGGAATAAGGCTCGACCGGCAGACCCTTGTCTCGGTCTACTACGACACGGACACCCTTGCCTTGCGCGAGGCGCGCCTTTGCCTGCGCGTGCGCAATACTGGCAAAGGCTATGTGCAGACGATCAAGAGCATGAACGGCATGGCCGAGCTGTTCGACCGTCCGGAATGGGAAGAGCAGGTTGGCGGGCCTCGCCCGGATCTCAATCTTGCCGCCGGCACGCCGCTCGAAACGCTGTTGAAAGACGGCGTGGGCGAGCGCCTGCGGCCGCTGTTCCAGACCAGCATCGAGCGAGGCGTCTATCATGTCGCAAGCGGCGGGTCCGAAATTGAAGTTGCCGTCGATCGCGGCGCCATCGAGACGGCACAGCGCCAAGCTCCCGTGCATGAGGTCGAGCTCGAGCTAGAGAGAGGCGATCCGGCCGAGCTTTTCCGCTTGGCGCGTAGCCTCGCTGCGACCGTTCCGTTGCGGCTCGCGGTGAAGACGAAAGCCGAGCGCGGCTACGAGCTTGCCGGGGGTGCCGCGCCTGGCGCCGAGAAAGCCGGGCGCGTCGATCTCGACGGCAAGCTCTCCTGCCAACAGGCCTTCCGCGCCGTCGGGCAAAGCTGCCTCCGGCAGATCATCGTGAACGAGCCCGGCGTGTGCGCGGGCGATGCCCAGTCCTTGCATCAAATGCGCATTGGCCTCAGGCGCCTGCGTGCCGCCATCGTCGCCTTCGAGAAGATCGCAGCCGACTCCGAGCAGGAGAGGATCAGGGACGAATTGAAGTGGATCACGAACGAGCTCGGGCCGGCGCGTGACCTTGACGTCTTCGAAGCCGACATCTTGCAGCCGATGAGCGCAACCCATGGCGAGGATGCGCGCCTGGCCGAGGCCCGCCGCGCCTTTGTCAATGCGCGCGCCAAAGCCTATGGGGCGGCGGCCCAATCGGTGCGCTCCGCCCGCTTTCGCAATGTGCTGCTCGACGTCGCCGAGTGGATCGAGGCGGGGCCCTGGACGCGCGACCGTGGCTTACGCAAGCTGCGCGAGGGAACCATTGCCGAGCACGCCGCCAAGCTCATGTCCCGCGGGCGGAAGCGGATCAGGGAGAACGGTGCAGACTTGCGCGCGCTCGATGTCAAAAAGCGCCACAAGTTGCGCATCAGGGCGAAGAATTTGCGCTACGCGGTGGAATTCTTCGCCGGCGTCTTTCCCGGCGAAAAGAGTGCCGAGCGGCGGGAAGCGGCGCTCGCCGCTCTGAAGGAGCTGCAGGACCAGCTTGGCGCGCTGAACGACCTCGCCCAGCGCGAGGCCCTGATCGAAAACGGCGACGATCTGGCCGACCATGCGCAAGGGCTGTTGGCGCCGAAAGCGGCCGACGTGGATCAGCTGCTCGACCGCGCCCAAAAGGCGCATGCAGACTTCGCCAAGGTGAAATCCTTCTGGAAATAGCCCGTGGGCATCAATGGGAGGGACCGGCGCCTCGCTTCGGGATCTCCCTGATCACGTCGGTCGCCTTCTTGTCGGTGCGAAGGCCCAGGAAGACTGGATGGCGCATCTCGCCTTTGGAGGTCCATTCGGTGAACTTCACCTCGCCGACGAGCTTGGGCTTGACCCAGGTGGTGTTCGCTTCGTCGGGAACCTTTTCGGCGATAGGTTTCGATTTGGTGATGAGCGGCACGAGAAGCGCATGCAGGGATTTGAGCGACTCGCGGTCGAAGCCGGTTCCGGCGCGGCCCACATAGCGCCAGCGATTGCCCTCGCGCACGGCAAGCACAAGCGAGCCGAAATATTGACGCGACCGCCGCGGCGCGGTGAAGCCGACAATGACCACTTCCTGGCCAAGCGACGATTTGACCTTCAGCCATTCCCGCGTGCGCTGGCCAGAGTAGTAGCGACCGCGGGCGAACTTCGCCATGACGCCTTCTTCGCCGGCGCGGGCAGCGCGCTTGAAGGCGGCGATGCCAGTCTCCCATACATGGGTGCTGTATTGCAGCAGAGGGTCACGCGGCAGAATCGTCTCCAGCAATTCTTTGCGCTCGATCAGCGGATGATCGCGCAGATCCTGGTCGTCCAGATAGATGAGGTCGAACGCGCAGTAGCGCAGCCGTACCTTCTCGCGCTCGGCATTCTGCAGCAGCTGGAAGCGCGAGCGGCCGCGTGGGTCAAGCGCCACAAGCTCGCCGTCGATGACCGCGAAGCGGTGAAGGCCGCGCAAGGCGGCGCAAACCGCGGGATATTTTCTCGACAGGTCGATCAGGTTCCGCGAATAAAGCGCGACCGAGCCATCCTTGATTTCGGCCATCAGGCGGAAGCCGTCCCATTTCGTCTCGAAGATCCAGTCCGGATCGTCGAAGGGCTTGCCGGTCAAAGT
>DATDLA010000241.1:0-3140 GCA_036519535.1 Methyloceanibacter sp. | reverse complement strand
GCCGGAGAGCGGGATGTAGCCCGAGGTCGCCGCCTTGGCGAAGGTGATGAGGTTGGGGCGGATGCCGTAATACTGCGATCCGAACCAAGTGCCGAGGCGGCCGAAGCCGGTGATCACCTCGTCGGCAAGGAGAAGGATCCCGTATTTGTCGACGATGCGTTGCACTTCGGGCCAGTAGCTCTCGGGAGGAATTTTGACGCCGCCCGCGCCTTGCACCGGCTCGGCGGCGAAGGCGGCGACGTTCTCCGGGCCGAGCGCCAGGATCTCATCCTCGAGCGCGCGCGCGGCGCGAATGCCGAAGGCTTCCGGCGTTTCGCCCTCCTCGGACTCGCCGTACCAGTAGGGATCCATGATGTGGCGGAAGCCCTCATAGACTGGATAGCTGTGCGCATGCACGTGGGCCATGCCGCCCATCGAGCCGGCGGCGATGGTCGACCCGTGATAGGCGTTCTTGCGCGAGATGATGATGCGCCGCTTGGGCTCGCCCTTGAGCACCCAATAGTGACGGATCAGGCGGATCGCGGTGTCGTTCGATTCAGAGCCCGACGAGCCATAGAAGACCTGGTTCAGGTTGTCGGGGGCAAGCTCGGCGAGCTTGCGCGACAAGAGCACGACAGGCGGATGCGTGGTGCGGAAGAAGGTGTTGGAGAACGGCAGCTCGAGCATTTGCCGGTAGCCCGCCTCGGCGAGTTCCTTGCGGCTGTGGCCGAGATTGGCCGTCCACAGGCCGGACATACCGTCGAGAATGCGGTTGCCCTCGCTGTCCCAGAGGTAGGGCCCGTCGCCGCGGACGATGACGCGTGCCCCGCCGGCGCGGAGCGATTGGTGATCGGTGAAGGGGTGCAGATGGTGAAGAGCGTCGAGCTCTTGCAATTGCGCGGATTGATATTGATTCGTCACCTAAAAAACCTCCAGCAGAGCGTGACCCAGGGGCCGTCCAATTAGCGCTGGGAGCTCGTGTGGGGGGTGTAACCGATGCGGGCGCAGAGCAGCAGAAGGCGCGCTTTCCGGTTCAGTCCGCTCAAGGCAATTGCTGTTTCGGAGCCAAGCACGCCGGTGGGCCGCCGCACGGTCTCGGCGATCAATCTTGAACCGGTCACGCGACTTCTCCACGGCCTCCGACGCCCCGGTCGACCTTGACAGGGGTTCACGAGCGAGTATGGCTACGGCGAAGACTTTATTGGCTACGGTGTAGAATTGTCAACGCAAACGGCACGCAAGTCGAGGGCCCGCCCGCGCGGCCGGCGGGGGCTGGACCGGGATGCGATCCTGGATGCTGCGTTCGACATGATGTCGCGCGTGGGCCAGGTCGAGTTTTCCGTGCGCAAGCTCGGCTCACGCATCGGCGTCGACCCGATGACCGTACTGCATCATTTCGGCTCGAAGGACGAGCTGTTGCGGCGGATCGCCGACCGGGCGCTCGCCACGGTCGAGCTGCCGCTGCCGTCAGCCGACTGGCGCGCCGATCTGCGGAAGGTGGCGGTGGCCTACCGGGACCTTGCCCACCGTCATCCCCGCCTGTTCCACCTGCATTTCCGCTTCCACGCCACGGGCCCTGCCGATCATGCTTCGAGCGAGGTGGTCTATCGCGCGCTACGGAGCGCCGGGCTCAGCGATGCGGAAGCCGCCGGACTTGGGCTTGCGTTCTACGCCTTCATCCTCGGTTATGCCCTGGCCGAGGCCGAAGGGCTGCTCCGCCCGATCAGCGACGAGGACGAGGCTGAGCTGCGGGCGCTAGATCCCCTCGCCTGCCCGGCGACGCAGGCGCTGATACCGGCATTCCGGGCGCTTGACCGCGACGCGGCCTTCTCCGCTTCGGTCGATGCCTTCGTTGACGGAGTTTCGTGCCGGTGCAAGGCGCGGCCGCCCCGCCGGGGGTCGCGAAACCGGGGCAGCCGGCAGCGGGTCAGCTCGCCAGCGTAAGCGTCACGCCGCTCCGACCCGGATTCGGCCTCCTGGTCCACTTTGGGCCCGAGGTAGCGGCAGCATCCCACTAACGTCAAAGTAGAACTTGGTCGAAGCCGAGGGCGCTACAGGGAAGCTTTTCAACTTCTTCACGCCAAGCATCAGCGGCACCGTTGGCTTCCAGTCGTACGAGGACATTGCCTCCGACAACACGTATTGGAATGCCGGCCTGACCCTTGGTTTCCTGGAGCACTGGTCTGCTGACATCCGCTACTACGATACGGACTACAATGCGGATGAGTGCTTCGTTAACAGTGGCGGGCGGAACAACTGCGACGCGCGGGCGGTGGGCACCATCAAGGCCACGTTCTAGCTATTCAGAACTTCCCCAAAGCAACTTCCACCTCGAAGGGCGCCGTTCGCTGGCGCCCGTTTTTTCTTGGCCGTCCCCTGTCAAACCTTGCTGACATGGCTTTAGGCCGGACTATGCTAGCCTATGGTCGCTTCAGACAGGCCAAGGCCGATGCAAGAGGACATTGTCAAAACCACTTGCCCGCGTGATTGCTACGACGCCTGCGGTCTCGCCGTATATAAAGAGGACGGGGTCATCACCAAGGTTCTGGGCGATCCCGAGCACGCCATTTCGCGCGGCAAGCTCTGCGGCAAGTGCGCCATCGCCTATAATGGCGCCTGGCGCGATCCAGCGCTCCGCCTCACCAGCCCCTTGCGGCGGCTTGGCGCGAAGGGCACCGCCACCTTCGCCGAAATCTCCTGGGACGAGGCTCTGGCCGAAATCGCCGAGCGCTTCCGCGGCGTGATCGACGCGGGAGAAGCGGCCAAGATCCTGCATACGCATTACACAGGGACCGTGGGCTTGATCGCCGGCTCCTTCCCGCTCCGCCTGTTCAACCGCATGGGCGCGACCGAGGTCGATCCGGACACGGTGTGCAACAAAGCGGGCCATGTGGCGCTCGAGCTTACCTTCGGCAATTCGCTTGAAGGCTTCGACCCGCGCACCGCCAAGGACGCCCGCACCATCCTGATCTGGGGCGCCAATCCATCGCACTCGGCTCCGCATCAGGACGTGGTGTTCGTGCGAAGGGCGGCTAAAGCCGGCGCTCAGATCATCGTCGTCGATCCGATTGGACACGACACGGCGCTCGCCGCCGACATCCACCTCAAGCTTAGGCCCGGCACCGACGCAGCACTTGCCTTCGCCTTCCTCAACGTGATGC
>DATDLA010000240.1:0-2133 GCA_036519535.1 Methyloceanibacter sp. | reverse complement strand
GTCCGATGCGCGCGCCGAGGTGCTTGGGGTCGGCCGCGATGGTGATCAAAGTCTCGGCGGCGGTTTTGAGCAACAGGTCATAAACGACGGCCTTGTTCTGATAGGCGATGTCGGCGATCGGTCGCGGCAGGGTGAAGACGACGTGGAAGTACGGCACCGGCAAGAGTTCGGCCTGGCGGTCGGCCAGCCACTGCTTGGCAGCGACGGCCTGGCACTTTGGGCAATGCCGATCGCGGCAGAAGCTATGCGGGTGACCGGCGAGGCATGAGATTGGCGCCATCGTCGCTGCATGAAACCGATGGATGTGACCCATGAGCCAAGTTGATGACCTGAGCCGTTCCCTCGCCGCCTTTGATCAAAATACCACTCTGACGGTGGTTGTTGAGCTCAGTGAGGCGAGCTGGCTGGTGGCCGGATTGGTTCCCGCCGTTGATCGCCAACCATTGAAGAAGCAGGAGCCTGATCCGAGGGCGCTGCTGCGGCTGCTCGAACGCTGGCGGGCGGAGGCAGCAAAGACTGGCCGGATGATTGAACGAATTGTCCTCGCCTTTGAGGCGGGCCGCGACGGGTTTTGGCTGGCGCGGTGGCTGCGGGCTCGCGGGATCGAGGTGTACGTCATCCATTCGACGAGCGTCGCCGTGTCGCGCGAACACCGCCGGGCTAAGACCGACCGGCTCGATACGGGGATGCTCATGCGTGTGTTCCTGGGTTGGCTGCGCGGCGAGCGCGGGCACTGCCGGATGGTCGCGATCCCAACGCTCGAGGAAGAGGATGCCAAGCGTCCGAGCCGTGAGCGGGAAAGCCTGGTCGGCGAGCGCACCCGGATCATCAACCGCATGAAGTCGGCGCTGGCCCGGCTCGGCATCCGTGGCTTTAAACCGGCGTTGCGCAAGGCGCCGCAACGGCTCGAGGCTCTGCGCACGCCGGAGGATACGCCGATCCCTCCGAATATGCTTGACGAAGTCCGACGTGACATGATTCGGCTTGCCGTCGTCCGAGAGCAGATCGACGCGATCGAACGGGCCCGCCTCGTGCGTCTGGAGCAGGCGCCAGCGAGCGGGTCACATCCGATGGTGCGCCTTTTGGCTCGCGTCATTGGCGTCGGCATCGAGACGGCGGACATGCTGGTTCAGGAGGTGCTCTCCCGGAAACTTCGAGACCGACGGGCCGTGGCGCGCTATGTCGGCCTCACGGGCTCGCCGGACGAGAGCGGCAAGAGGCGACGAGAGAAGGGGCTAGCCAAGGCGGGCAATGCCCGAGTGCGCCGCGGCCTGATCCAACTCGCCTGGCGCTTTTTACGGTTCCAAAAGGACAGCGCACTGGCGCAATGGTATCGGGCGCGGACCGAAGGCCCGAAGGGCGTGCGCAAGACGACGATGATCGTGGCACTCGCTCGGAAACTGCTGATCGCGCTGTGGCGCTTGGTCATGACCGGCGAAATCCCGGTCGGCGTTGTGTTGCGGGCGGCGGCCTGAGCGCGGTTTGGTGCTCGAGGAACGCAAACGCATAGCTTTGGCGCCCAATCGCGCTTTCGCGACTGGCCGTCAATAACGAGCCGAGGTGGCGGTGACCCGAACAACTCCATGGCTTCGATGCCGTCGGCAGAATGGGCCCGCCGCCTCGGAGCCTCGCCGTCGAAGCGAATGACTGCTTCATGGTCCGGGTCCAACACGGATCCAACCGAATACAAGGTCGCGGCGCGATGCTTCGCGCCCAATGGGCGGGCTCCCCTCGGGTCGTTCCCACAGAGAGCTTGACATACAAATCCCCATACAAGGAGTTGTAAGAGATCCGCAAGTGGGCGCAGGCCTCGCAGCGCTCGAGATGACCGCCCAACGCCGCCGTTCGGCAACGCTCGATCGCCGACATGACCTTGAGTTGGCCGAGGCTCACATGGCCGGCATGAGACGCGCGCCAAGCCGGCCCGCGGCGGCGGAAGATGTCCGCGACTTCGACCGCTGGCCGTGACAACGGCCGCGCGTCAGCCGGGCATCTTTAACAGGAAGTCGAGCGGGCTTGTCACCTGGCCGAGCGCGCTGACGGCGACGCGGGTGTAGAGCGCCGTCGTGTCGAGCTTTTTGTGTCCGAGCAGCACCTGGATGAAAGAGCCAGATCCAAGCGCTCGACCGCACT
>DATDLA010000239.1:0-3149 GCA_036519535.1 Methyloceanibacter sp. | reverse complement strand
CGCGGCGGCGGCCGCAACAATGACGGCGTCGGCCCGATCGGCGGCCTGTTGCTCGTCATTCTCGCACCGATCGCCGCGGCGCTCGTGCAATTCGGCATTAGCCGCGGCCGCGAATACGAGGCCGACCGCATCGGCGCCGAGATCAGCAAGCGCCCGCTGTCGCTCGCTTCAGCCTTGCGCAAGATTTCGAGCGCGTCGGAGCAGATTCCTAATCCGCCCGCCGAACGCAATCCCGCATCGGCGCATCTCTTCATCGTCAATCCGCTGTCCGGCGCGCGAATGGACAATCTGTTCTCAACCCACCCCACTGTGGAGAACCGCATCGCCCGGCTGGACGAGATTGCCGCGCGCATGGGCCAGGGTGCGGCCGTAGAGACACTCGAAGCGCCCGCACTCGCGTCGGGACCTTGGGCGTCGCCGCAAGAGGGAGGCTGGCGGCGGCGCGGCCCTTGGGATCAGGCCTAAAGAAGCGCGACACGTCAGATGAGCTTCGACGAAGAGACGCGCGACTCGCCTGCCGCGCGGGAGGCGCAGGTCGGCCTTCCGGCGCGGCGCGCAGCCATTGAGCTGCTCTCTGCCGTCATCGACAAGAAACAGCCGCTCGACGACATCCTGAGCCGTTCGCCCGCCACCGGGTGGATGTTCGACCTGCCGCAGCGTGACCGGGCGCTTGCCCGCGCCATCGTGGCGACAAGCTTGCGGCGCCGTGGAGAGATCGATCGCGTGCTCGATACTTTCCTCGAGCGCGGGATGCCGGACAAGGCCGGCAAGCTCTACCCCATTCTCCTGTCCGGTGCGGCGCAGCTCCTCTTCCTGAAAACGCCGCCGCACGCGGCGATCGATCTCGCCGTGCGACTGGCGCAATGGGACTCTCGCGCCAGGCGCTACGACAAGCTCGTCAACGCGGTGCTCCGGCGCGTCGCCAAGGAGGGCGAGGCCATCGCTTCGAGCCTCGATGCACCGCGCGTCAACACGCCGGACTGGCTCTGGGCGCGGTGGGTTGCGCGTTACGGCGAGGATCGCGCGCATGCCGTCGCCGCTGCCAATCTCATCGAGCCGCCGCTCGATCTGACGGTGAAGAGCGATCCGCAACACCGGGCGAGCGAAATGTCGGGCCGCGTGCTTCCCAATGGAAGCGTGCGCCTTCTGCCCAAGGGCCGCATCGAAGCGCTCCCCGGTTTTGAGCGAGGCGCGTGGTGGGTGCAGGACGTCGCCGCGTCGCTGCCGGCGCATCTCATGGGAGGCGTAGCGGGAAAGCGCGTGGCCGACCTCTGCGCCGCGCCAGGCGGCAAGACGGCGCAGCTTGCGCTCGCCGGCGCTTCAGTGGTGGCCGTCGATATCTCCAAGACGCGGCTCAAGATGCTCGCTGCCAATCTGGCGAGGCTCGGTCTCGCTGCCACGGCGGTCGCCGCCGATGCCGCCACCTGGTCGCCGGACGAGCGCTTCGACGCGGTGCTGCTCGACGCCCCCTGCACCTCCACCGGGACCATCCGCCGGCACCCGGACATTCCCTATCTGAAGTCGCCAAAGGACATCGAGGCGTTGGCCCCCTTGCAGGCCCGGCTTCTCGACAATGCCGCCGCCCTGCTCAAGCCGGGCGGGAAGCTCGTCTATTCCACCTGCTCGCTCGAGATCGAGGAAGGAGAGGCCCAGATTGCCGCACTTCTCGCCCGAAATCCGGCGATTCAGGTCGACCCGATCCCGCCGGGCGACGTGTTTGGGCAGGCCGATTGGCTCCAGTCCCCGGGGTTCCTCAGGACTTTTCCCTACCAGCTCGACCTTGGGACGCCGGAATGGAGTGGCATGGACGGATTCTTTGCCACGCGCCTAAAACGCAACAAATAGCAGCATCTGGGCAGGCTTAGGCCCCAAGCCTCTTGATCCTGCCCTGCGGCAGTCCGAGAATGCCCAGGAGTTTGCGGGGAGGCCCCGAGGCGCCTGATTTGCAGGCGGGGCCCGAAATTCGAGATGATTGAGCATGGCGACTGACCCCCTTGCCGGCCAGGGCCGGTCGCGCGCTGAGGTTGCGCGCGGGCCGGGCCCGCTTCGTCGCTTCATGCTGTTGCGCATGGCGAGCATCTCTTATCCCGGGACCGAGGCAGAACAACTCCTGCTTGCTCCCCAGGACCTGCGCACCGCCGATCCGAGCTTTGCCACCGAGATCTACAACGGTCATTTCGGTCTCGCCGGCAGCCTGGTCGAGCTTGGGTCGCAATCGCCCTTCGAGATCACGCCGCCTTCTGAAGGATGGGCGCGCGAGCTTTACGGCTTCGGCTGGCTCAGGCATTTGCGGGTCGCTGGCAGCGAGCTGTCGCGCGAGCAAGCCAAAGCCCTGCTCGGCGATTTCCTCAAGCTGCACAAGACGGTGCGCGGCCTCGCCTGGCAGCCTGAGGTGGTGGGGCGCAGAGTGATCTCCTGGCTGTCCAACTCGGTGGTGGTGCTCGACGCGAGCAATCCGAAATCCTATGAGACCTTCCTGCATTCGCTCACGGCGCACCTCCGTTATCTTTCGGCGAGCTATCGCGACGCCCCTGACGGCGCGCCGCGCCTCGTCTCGCTCATGGCGCTGGTTTATGCCGGGCTGTGCATCGCCGAGCAGCAAGCGGTGGTTGATCGCTACCTGAAGCCGTTCTGCAAGGAGCTCGACCGCCAGATCATGTCCGACGGCGGTCACATCTCCCGCAACCCGACGGCGCTGGTCGAGCTTCTGCTCGATCTCCTGCCGCTCAGGCAATGCTTCATGGCACGCGACCGCGTGCCGCCCAAGCAACTCTCAGACGCCATCGACCGCGCCATGCCCATGGTCCGCTTCTTCCGCCTCGGCGACGGCATCATGGCGCGCTTCAACGGCGGCGGCGCCACTGCCACCGACTCGCTCGCCACCGTGCTCGCTTATGACGATGCCGGTGGGGCGCCGCTGCGGGTCGCGCCGAACTCGGGCTACGTGCGCATGGAGCGGGGGACCACGCTCATCATCGCCGATGTCGCTGCGGCTCCCGCCGGGTCATTGAGCATCGCGTCTCATGCCGGATGCCTTTCCTTCGAGATGAGCTCTGGCGAGCATCCCGTCATCGTCAATTGCGGGGCTCCGACACCTGACCATGACGACTGGCGCATGTTCGCCCGCTCCACCTCGGCCCATTCGACCC
>DATDLA010000238.1:0-5381 GCA_036519535.1 Methyloceanibacter sp. | reverse complement strand
GGCGTTAGTTGCAGCTGTCGGGGATATTGGGAGATGTTTCGCTATAATCGCACGGCGTCCAGTTTGGATCGCTTGATTTGCCACCGTAATAGGCATCTGCCTTCGACCGATTGCCCGCCGCATCCTTCATGAACTCAGCCTCGGCATCCTCGTTGCGGAAGCATAGGTCTTCCCCTCATACTCCCCGCTGACCTTGCATGGGGTCTTCATGCCCTTGCCGGCGGCGAGGCCCATGGCGTCGAGGCTTTGGTACTCCGCTGAGCCGGCGATGGCAGCTGTCGAGCCAGCCAACAGCACGGCAGTCAGGGCGAGACCGTGAGTCTTATGCATGACATCTTCCTTTGGCACGTCTGGGGCCACGAAGGGCCCATTGGCATCAGAAAACTCATAGTACCATTGGTTTGTGTCACTTTGCTGCAACTATGGTCGACGCGGTTGTGCACCGGAATCTGATGCCGGGGTGTTCTCAACCGGGCATCCACAGTGCGAGAATTGCATCGTGGGGCCGAGCGGGGCAACGGTCATGCGCGATATTCGCGGCGATCTGCAAGAGCGTGCATCTCTCATCGAACGGCAAATCGCTGCGGCGGGCATCGACTTCGACAAGGCGGTCGAGCAGCTGCAAAGCAAGCTCAAGGCAGAGCTTGCCGCACTCGGCGTGGCGATGCTGGCCGAGCACTATAAGTCCTTCCTGATGGATAGCCTTGGCGGCGACGACCGGCTTTAAGTCAACTAGCCTCCGTCAGCGTGGCGCGCCGCGCTTACCGCGGAGCGATGTTACGGCATGCCTCAAGCCACCCGGAGAGAAATCTCATCGTGTGGCAAATGCCACTGCGTTCGCTTCCGATGCGAGCGAGGCTCCCCATCAGGCTCGAGTTGATCGCGAGCCGAGGCCGCTGTTCTGCAGGAGCGATACGCGATGTGGGGCAAACATCTGATCATCGACATGTCAGCGGGCGATAGGGAGCGCGTGCAAAGCGCACAGCACATTTCCCGCTTCGCCGAAACCCTTGTCGAGACCCTCGGCATGAAGGCTTATACGGCGCCGCTGCTTGAGCATTTCTCCGAACATCTGCCCGAGGCGGCCGGATATTCCCTCGTGCAACTGATCGAGACCTCGGCCATCACCGGCCATTTCTGCGATCTTTCTGGCGACGCCTATATCGACATTTTTTCCTGCAAGGATTTCGATGCTGAGCTCGCTGTCGAAGTGGTTCGTGCCGCATTCCGTCCGCAACACATCAACTTCATCACGCTCGTACGCCAAGCCGTCACGCCGCGCGCCAGCTACATGCTCGCGGCGGAATACGTGCTTGCCGAGGATTGAGGGGTGACGATGTTCACGGGGATGGTCATGGCTGCGGCGCTGCTCTTCACCGTCGGCGGCATTTTTACGAAGCTCTCGGAGGGTCTCACCAAGTTCTGGCCGACCGTGATCGTCTTTGCCTTGTTCGTCATCGGAGCCGCTCTGCAAACGCTGGCGATGCTGCGCGAAGATCTTGCCGTCACCTATCTGTGGGTGGTCGGACTCGAATCCATCCTCGCGTTTGCGTTCGGTGTCCTGCTGTTCAGCGAGAGTTGCACGCCGGCCCGCATCGCCGGCGTGGCGCTTATCGCCGGCGGGATCATCTCGCTGCGCTCAGCCTACTGACTTATCCGAACCCCGAGCACGTTCGCCCTAATCGGTGGCGCCGTCGTCAGGGGTCCGCTTGGGCGAGAAGCGGCGCGCGAAGGCGGAGATGGCCGCGTCTCCGCTCTCCGACACATTTCGCGATTTGTGCAAGGCGTCCTGGATCGCGCTATCGACTTGCTGCAACTGGGTCAGCAGTTCGGCCGCCAATCCCAAATAACGGTCGCGAGCAAGCGAGATTTCTTCGTTCTGGCGGCGCAGCTCTTCATTGATCGCCTTGAGCCTGATCAGCTCGCTCTCTTGCGCTGCCGCGAGGCCCTTGTGACGGTCTCGTTCGGCGATCAGGCGTTGGATCGCAGCCGAAAGCGCGGCACCCTCGCCAGACTGGTCCCGTGCCTGCCGTTCCATCTCCACGACCGTGGGGCGGCCCATAGCGGCCGCGATCTGTGAGGCTTGAATCATCGACCCATCATCCGTGAGCGGTTTGTCGCCGAGGATGCAGGGAATAACGAAGAAGGAAAAGGGACCGGGTCATCTTAACCTTAAAGCCTCGCGCCGCTCTCGCCCTGACGCCGCATCTGATGACCCAGAGACAGGAGGCGAAAGCCCCGCTATCATCGCACGCTCGGCCGCCCGAGCGCGCCGAAACAACCATGCGCAGTCTTCTTCTTGCGGCAGCCTGCCTCATTCTCTTCGCCACCGCCGTGGCCTGGAGACCCGCTGAAGGGCTCGCGGTCAATTGTGCCGCGGTGCGTAGCTCCTGCGTCGCAGCCTGCAACAACCGAGAGACCACCCAGGCCGGGATCCAGGCCTGCTCCAACCGCTGCTCAACAATTTTGCCGGGATACTGTGATCGAATGCCGCCCGGGCGATCAGCGGGTTTGCAACGACGACTTCAGCTCCTGCAATGGGGGCTGCGATGCTTTGGCGGCAATCCCATCCGCCGCCGCCATCCAGAATCAAACGGCTTGCTCCAGCCGCTGCTGCAGGCAGTTCAAGGTCTGTCTCGGCCAGCGAGCCTGCGACACAAGCACGATCGACTGCCAATAGGCAGATCGGCCTCGATTTGTGCCTTGAGCGCGCCACCTCCACTGCTTAAGTCTCGCGGGAACGCCCCGAAGCCAAACGGCTTGACGCTGCCTTCAACCTGAGGACACCGCGTGATCCAGTCCCCTGCCCCCCTTTCTCGTTATCTTCAACTCGCCACTCTCCTCGCGCTGCTCATCTCCCCTGCCGCCGGCCTCGCCCAAGACCTGCCCGAGGGCCACCCGCCGCTCGCAAGCGAGCGCACCACCGATGCACAGGGTCCGAACAGCAAATCGGATAGCGTTAGCGCGGAGGCCAAGTCCGCTGCGCCGCTTCTGCCGCCTACGTCCATCACGCACCACACCATCAAGGTCGCGGGCGTTCCGCTCGACTACACGGCGGAAGCCGGGACCATTTCCCTCACCGGCGCCGACGGCAAGACCGCGGCGGACATCTTCTATGTGGCTTACACACGCGAGCCGAAGAACGCCAAGCGCCCCATCACGTTCGTGTTCAACGGCGGACCCGGCGCCGCCGCGGCCTATCTGCATCTCGGCGGCATCGGCCCGCGTGCGGTCGAGGTAAACGCCAAGGGAGAGCTGCAAGGCCCCCCACCTTCCCTCACCGACAATCCGAGCACCTGGCTCGACATGACCGACCTCGTCTTTGTCGATCCCGTGGGCACCGGCTACAGCCGCGCGAGCGAGACGAAGAACGAGGAAAAGTTTTGGGGCGTTGAGCAGGACACCGACGCTCTTGCCAACTTCGTGCGCCTCTATTTGATCAAATCCGCCCGCATGCTGTCGCCGGTCTTTCTTATGGGCGAGAGCTATGGCGGTTTCCGTGCGGCGTCGCTCGCCCGCGCGCTGCAAAAGAGCGGCACAAATTCGCCGAGCGGCATCATCTTGATCTCGCCGGTGCTCGAATTCTCGCTCCTTTATGGGGAGGACTACGATCCGCTCTCCTGGGCGCTCGGGCTTCCGTCGCTTGCCGCGGTCAATCTCGAGAGCAAGGGCGTGACGACACGCACAGCGCTCGCCTCAGGCATCAAGGAAGCCGAGACCTATGCCCTGTCCAATTACCTTGTCGAGCTCGCCTCCGGCGCCGAAGCCGGCGGCAAGGCCGCGAGCGGAACGGTGTCGCGTCTGACCGGCCTGCCGCTCGACGTCGTCGAGCGGCGCCAGGCCCGCATCTCCCCCTCCTTCTTCATCAAGGAGTTCGACCGCACCAACTCGCAGGTCCTCAGCCGTTACGACGGCAGCGTGAGCGCCCCTGATCCCAATCCGACCAGCAGCTGGGCGAACGGCCCCGACCCGGTGCTCGACGCCACAGTGCCGCTGTGGACCGCGGCCTTCGTGCAATATGCCGGCAGCGAGCTCGCCTACAAGACCGACGCCACCTACCGGCTGCTCAATCGCGACGCGCGCACGAAATGGGACTTCGGCACGAGCCCGACGCGTCAGGGCTATGCTGGCGTGATTGACGACGTGCAGGAGGCGCGTTCCGCCACTCCATCGCTCGAGGTGCTGGTCGCGACCGGCTACACCGACCTCATCACCCCCTACCTCGCCTCGAGCTTTCTCGTGCGCCAGTTGCCGTCGCTCCCGCGCGCGGCGCCGATCAAGGTCGAGACCTATGCCGGCGGCCACATGCTCTATCTCCGGCCCGACTCGCGCGAGGCCCTGAAGCAGGACGCGAAGGTCATGTATGAGCGCGTGATGAAAGCGGCATCCTAGCGCAAGAGTCTCGCGGGTCAGAGTGAAGCTGACGCCGCGATCCGGTAAGATGGCCGAATCGGTTGAGGGGGAACGAGGGCCGGCAATGCCAATGCGGAGCTTATTAGTCGCTGCAGCGCTGATCGCAGCCTCTGCCACCACGCCAACGAGCGTATTTGCTCAAGAGGCGGAGACCGAACCGCAAGCCGGGCAGGAAGCGCCGCCTTGGCCGCAATTCAAATCGCCCGAGCGCGGATTCGAGATCGCCTTCCCGAGCACGCCAAAAGCGACCAGCGCCGCCGTCGCCGGCCAAAACCCGCTCATTCGCTACAGCTTCGAGGCTTACCAAGGCGACGACACGGTCTACCGCCTGGTGGTTCTGGAATATCCCGCAGGCAAGGCACCGAAGCCGCCGCAAGAAGCCCTCTACGTCAAGATGGTATCGGCCTATGCCAAGGACAGCGAGTCGAAGGTGCGCAAGCGCGGGCCCGCGACCATCGCCGGGCGGCAGGGATTCGAGGCGATCACCGACGACGGCAAGGGGAAGGTCAATCATCTGGTGAGCATCGTGCCGGCCGGCGACCGCATCTACATGCTGGTCTCCGCGGGCCCCCGGGGCCACGCCACGAGCGATGACGCCGAGCGTTTCCGCAACTCCTTCCGCGTCACCGACGGCGAGCCGCAGACCACCGGCAGCGCACCGGCCACCCCCTCGCCCTAAGCCGCAATCAGGATTTGGCGGGGCGCCGCGCGGCGTCCTTGAGCAGCGCCGCAAAGGCGTGAAAGTCGGCCTTGCGCGGCGAGGTCTTGCGCCAGGCGAGGCCGATCTCGCGTTTGGGCTCAGGTGCCGGGAAGTGCTGCAAGCGGATGTCCTTACGATCATGCACCTCGCTCACCACCGCCATCTCGGGGAGCAGCGTGATGCCGTAGCCATGCGCAACCATCTGCACCACGGTGGCGAGGCTTGAGGCCCCGAAACTCTCCCGCGCTTCGGGCGTCACCAGCCGGCA